>CAVISZ010000147.1:0-11408 GCA_963645585.1 uncultured Eubacteriales bacterium | reverse complement strand
TGTTTTTAAATATAGTAACCATTTGCTTATGTCTATGTGCCATAGCAATTGGCGTGTACTCAGTTAAAAACGCAAGTTTAAGCGTAACTGGTACAATTGGCTTTACTGCAAACAATTGTACAGTAAAAATTACAGCCACAACAACAAGTGCGGATGAAGCAAATAGCAAAATGGTAACATCAACCGCAAAATCAATCACACTTGGGGCAAAAGACACAACAGGTTCAACCGAGACTGACCAAATTTTAACAACCAACACAGGTTCATTAGATTTTGGCAATTTGCTATTCAGCGACCTTATTGACGGTGGAGATGTTATTACAATATCATTAAAAATACAAAACTTGTCAGTGTTCAAAATTACTGCCAACACACCAGCACCAACACTAGCAACTGCTGTATCTGGAGTTACATGCGAAACAACTGACTCAAAATTTGACCTAGACGCAAATGCTAGTAAAGATGTAACCATGACAATAACACTTGCCGATATTGCCAACGCGTCAAGCATAACTTCTAATGCGTTTACAATGGCACTAAGTTTTGAGCGGTATATACCTATTAAAGTTCAAACTGCCACTAACTTTAGAGAATATACAAGCACAACAGAATATGAAGAAGTGTCAAGAAGTTATGTGGAAATGGGAAGTGTAACAGTAGACAGTGAGATTAAAAATTTACGTTGGTTCATTTTTGCAAAAGGCGACAAAGACGGCAGTAATATGGAGGCAGTAACAGGTACAGTGGATACAGATTCAAATGGTTATTTAACCTCAGGCACATATTGGTTTATTAGTGAATATGCTTTGGGAAATCAAGCATTTAAATCTGACAAAAGTAGCAATGAGTATATCACAAGTGATATAAAAGACTATTTAAATGGCACTTATTTAACTGAGTATAACATATTGACCAGTGAAGTATACTCAAAAATATCTCCAAGAGCCCTAACAGATGTTAACATTGATACCGAAGATCAAAATTTATGGTTATTATCTTTAGAGGAACTAAGTTATTTAAATGGTTCAGAAGTGTCAATCGACGATATTTATCCAAACTTAATAGCAACGAATTGGAAAGGAATATATTCTATTGATTGGTGGCTTCGTACGCCTTATGGTTCCGATGTCGAAAGTGCGTGCTGCGTGTTTGGTGGCGGTGTCTGTGATGCTCCTAGCAGTGCTTACGAGGTTGATCATTGCAACGGCGTTCGCCCAGCATTCCAAATTACAATTTAGAATTGCGATTGAAAGATGATGAATTATTGCCATTTGGCAGGTTTTGCGTTGTGGCGATAATATTATGCAGAATTTAGGCATTTAGAAAATAGCAACGATGTTTATATCATTTTTGGTGAAATGCGAGTCGTTAGAGCATAATAATAATGAATAAAGAGTGAAGAATGATAAATTTATGATGAACAAAAACACCTTTTAAACAAAAATGTGGCAAATTTTGCTAAAATTAGTTTAAAAGAGTGTTTTTTTTCTTACATAAACTTTTTATATCTCCACACAATAACCATGTACGATATAGGGGGTTATGTTTATCGGCATCAGAAGTTAACCATTAATTTTGCTTTATTTTTCCAGTTAAAACAAAATGTTTTGCATCGCAATTAAAATGGTTTAAATTCGTTGACAATTTATTTGTTATAGTATAAACTTATGTCGTTATTAAACTAATTTTAGGAGCAACAACATGAAAAAATCAATAAAGAGAACAGCGGCTACTCTATTGGTGGTAGCAACAACTGCTGGTGTAGCAGGCACAACCGCACTTTCTCTAAACAACACAATTGGTGCAACAAACAAAACAAAAGTTGTTCATGCAGATACTGCAACTGCAGGTGACAACACATTAAACATTTCTGAGTATTCAAAAACTGTTAGACTTAACAGTGAGTTTGTTATGCCAACAACTGCCGAGTTTGTTGTAAATGGTAGCTCAAAGGTTGCTTTAACTGAATACACAGTTAAAACTCCAAGTGGCAAAACTTTTACTCAAGCAGCGGTTACTGGTGGAAAGTTCAAGGTTGAAGAAATTGGAACTTACACAATCACTTACAAAAAAGACAACTATATTGGTGAAATTTCTTTCAAATCAGAAGTTTCAGATTATAGCATGAGCATTGTAAGTAACACATCAAACATTTTGCCAAGCAAAGTTGGCACAACATTTACTGGCACTTTAAATCTTCCAACTGTTAAAGTTGTAGATGAGGACGGCGAAACTGTTGATGTTATTTTGGAAGTTTCTTACACAGATCCAAACTTTGCATCTCACACAGTTACCGATTCAAAAATTGTTTTTGACGCTGACAATGCAATGACTGAAGGTAACTACATCATCACATACAGAGCGTATGAAAACAAAGGCACAGCCGAAGCACCTGTTAAAGGTGATTTCTTGTGCGATACAAAAACTCAATTTACTGCAGTTAAAAATTATGAGAACGAGTACGATTTAACTCTTGTTTATGGCAGTGAAAAACCAACAAGCGTAAACATTGGCAAAACAATCACTCTTCCTTCAATTACTGCAAAAAACGGCACAGAAGCAGTTCCTGTGTTCTATGAAGTTAAAGTTTTAGAAAATGGCACAACTGATGTTTCAAACCAAAAAGTTGGCAACACAGACACCACAATCTTAAGCAAAAATGACAATAACGAGTGGGAATTTACCGCTGGCAAAATGGGTGTTTATTACAAAGTTGAATACACTGTTAAAGATGCTTTGGGCAACACCAAAACAACTGGCTTTAACATTGATAAAGTAGAGGACACTTTAAACCCAACTCCAATTGTTGTAGACGCTTACAAACTTGGTGAAGATGAAGAGGCTAACCAAGCAACTCTTAAAGCACTAGAAAACAAAGATTATGCTTTAAAATCAATTTTTGGTCTTGCAGATGACGGTGTTAGAATTAACGCTATTTATGCAGAGGACTTTGGCACATTCAACTACTCAGATTTTAAATTTGAAAGAAGAATTGAAAACAAGAGCCGTGAATTGGTTTACAAAAGCACCGATATTGCCGATGCAGGCAAAATTTTGATGTTTAACTATAAAGGCACAGAAGAGGAACAACAAGCCCTTGAAGAAACAGGTCTTTACAAATTTGTTCCAACAACTGATGCCGACTTAAAAGACGGCGAATACTATGTTTATTACACAGTAACAGACGCTAACAATAACAAAGCATCAATTTCATATAAATTCACAGTTGACAAAAACTTTGAATGGACAGACACAAAACCAACCGTTAAATTTAATGACACATTCTATTCACGTGTTGACCTTGGCGAAAAAATCACTTTTGGTGAAGTAACCGCAAAAGACGATAAAGACGATAGATGTGAAGTTAAAGTATCTTATAAATATGTTGTTGGTGGTGTTGAACAAGACGAACATGTTTTGGAATTAAACGATGACAATCAATATGTTATTGACACATCTAAAGATGTTCCAGAAAACGCTCAATCTGTTGTAATTTATGCAACCGCAACAAACGATGGCGGAAAAACCAACGAAGTTAAACTTTGCGAAAACAAAATTGTTATCACATTAACAGACAACACTGCATCTGCTTCTAAACCATCTGTTTATGATGTTGTAGAAGAGTTAGGTTATAGCTATAGCTACGTTCAAGGTAGCACAATTCAAATTCCTCAACTTGTTTTCCATGGCGAAAACGGTGTTGATAACTTAAATGCAACAATCTCTGTTAAATACATCAACAGCGAAGAAGTTGAAGATGTTAACGTAAGCAACATTATTGCATTTAAAGTTGGCGAGGAGTATATTTTCTCAGGCGCAAAATTTGCAGGCGATAAAGTTGGTAGTTATCAAGTAGCAGTTAGAGTTACTGATGCTGCAGGCAATGTTGTAATCAAATTCTTAGACTATACAGTTACTTCTGCTGCATATACTGGCAAACTTCGTTTTGAAAACTTGGGCTTTAAAGATGTAAACACATTAGAACTAGGTGAAACATTTAAATTGCCAAACGCAACCTTGGTTGGTGATGGTGCAGAAGATTGGGCTTGGTACGCAAAATGCGTTGAGTCTGAAGGCGATTATGAAATTTCTAATACAGAATTTAAACCACTTGCAGTTGGTGAATACAAAATTAAATATGTAATGTATGAAAAAGAAAATCGTTTGGCAACTGAAAAAGAGGACGAACAAACTTTATTTATTACAGTTTCTGATACGAAAGGTCCACAAATTAACGTTCTTTGGGAAACTGAAGTTTTGAACGACCAAGACGGCAAACAAACAATTGCTCCTGCTTACGATAAAGGAACAAAAATCTTAATTCCTAAATTCTCAGCAAGCGATATGTCTGGCATTGATGAAGAAAAATCAACAGTTGTTATTTCTTCAAGCAAAACAACAAGAACAATCAAATATTCAGAAATGAATGCAGAATACTCAAAAGATGGCAACATGTATTACACCTTCAACAATGATGCAGAATACACAATCACTTACACTGCATATGATAAAAAAGGCAATGTAAGCACTGTTACAAAAACAATCGTAATTGGTGACTTGGTTGCTCCAGTGTTAACTGTTTCTGATAAAATTGTTGATAGCACATACAAGTCTGGTCAAGTTTTAACAATTGACCTTGCAAATGACTCTTTGAATTACATTCAAGTTAGTGATAACAAAGACTCAGAATTAACAAAAGAAGATGTTAAAGTAAGCCTTTACCTTAACGGAACCGTTATTGAAAAAGATTCTTCTTTAAGCACAGACACAAAATATGTATTTAACTTGAAAGATGCAGGCGAATATGAACTTAGATTTGAAGTTAAAGATGAAGCAGGAAATACAACTCTTGTAACAAAAACTTTCAAAATTCAAGATAAAGAATCTTCAAACATGACAAGCACAGAAATTATTGGAACAGTATTAATTGTTGTTTCAGTTGTTGTTCTTGCAGGCGTTGTAGTTTACTTCGTTGTATCTAAAAAGAAAATGGATAAAATCTACAAAGGTTAATAAAATTTTGCAAAAATAGACCAAAATTCCAGTAGCAATACTGGAATTTTTTTTGCTTAATTTGTTTGAATTTGTTATTATATACCTTATGAGGAGTAACATCGTTATTGTTGGGTTAGATTACGAGCAGTCAAAAGTGGTGGCAAATTCTTTGTCGCTAGCACTCGACATGTTCTTTTTAGACATTAACGATTTAATTGTGTACAGTCTAAAAAATAAGGACGATATTATTTCAAAGGTTGGCATAGATTATTATAATAAGCAAATAAAAAAACTGGTGCAAGGTGCGTGCGATTATGAAAATACTGTTATAAATGTGCCTTATGACTTGCTTTTAGATAGTGCTAATTCTGCATATTTACAATCGACTGCAAAAGTTGTATACTTGAATATGTCTAAAGCTCAACTGGCAAACTTGAATAAAAAAAAGAACGTAACTTCTAAATTAGACATTCAACTTATTGCATATGAGGAATTTAGCACACAATTAAAAAATTTATCGGACATTGTTGTAAATTACGACTCAAATGTCGATAAAGTAATAGATGAGATAAAAGCAAAAATATCTTAAAATGGAGCAATTATGAACATAAATCAAAGATGTATAAACGAATTAAGGTTGA
This sequence comes from uncultured Eubacteriales bacterium, assembly GCA_963645585.1. Lineage (GTDB taxonomy): Bacteria > Bacillota > Clostridia > Christensenellales > UBA1242 > HGM11367. The sequence continues at coordinate 5,772 of CAVISZ010000147.1, read as the reverse complement.
TGAGTGCTAGCGTAATTTCAAACGCAAAATCTGGGCATACTGGCTCAAGCGTGGGTGCAGTGCCAATTTTGTTTGCACTTTTTAAAGACCATTATTTTTTTAACCCAACCGATAGCGACTTTTTTGCTCGTGACAGACTTGTTATTTCTGCAGGGCATATAAGCGCACTTTATTATAGTTTGCTCAACTTGTTTAGCATGGGCGTAACAGATGAAGATTTGGCAAAATTTAGAAAGTTTGGCTCAAAAACCCCAGGGCATCCAGAACATGGCAGAACAAGATTTGTGGAAGATAGCACAGGTCCTCTTGGTCAAGGCGTTGCAAACGCTGTGGGCATGGCTATTGGGCAAACCATGGTTGGTGCACGCTTTAACGCACAAAAAGCAAACATTATAGATAACTACACATACTGCTATTGCGGTGATGGTTGCTTGCAAGAGGGCGTTGCAATGGAAGCATGCAGTTTGGCAGGCACTTTAAAACTTAAAAATTTAATCTTGCTTTACGACTCAAACAACATCACAATTGACGGCAAGGTTTCAATTGCCAATTCTGAGGACGTTGCAAAAAAATTTAAAGCAATGAATTGGAATGTTATAAAAGTTAAAAATGCAGACAGTTACTTTTTCTGCACTCGAGCAATTGCAAGAGCTAAAAAAGCATCAAAGCCAACAATTATAATTTTTAACACCACAATTGGCTACGGAACATCTTATGCAGGCACAGAAAAAGTGCATGGCATGGCTCTTAGTGATAAGGAATTAATTGAGTATAAAAATGACCTTTTAATGCCAAACTTTACAAAATTTTCTAAAGAGGTTAAAGACTACTGCTTTAGAAGTATAAGATATAACAAAATATTGCTTGAAAAGTGGAAGCGTATGTATTGCCTTTACGAGCAAACCCACCCAGAACTTTGCCGTCAGTTTGAAAGTTTTATTGGCGAAAAAGAAATTGACCCACTCAAACTTTTAAGAAATGACGTTTTGCAAGAAGATATAAGCGGAAGAGACGCAAATCAACTTATTTTAAAAGAATTGTTTGCAAAACTCCCACGCTTTGTTGGCGGAACTGCTGACCTTGCTCCATCGGTTAAAGCCTATGTTGCCGAGGCAGGTGATTTTAGCAGAAATAATAGAAGAGGCAGAAACATACACTTTGGCATAAGAGAACACGCCATGGGTGCAATTTGCAACGGTCTTAGTTTGTATTTGCAGGGGCCTGTTTTCTGCTCAACTTTTATGGCTTTTTCTAACTATATGGTGCCTCCAATCAGAATGAGTGCACTTATGAATTTGCCTGTTTTGTACCTTTTCTCTCATGATAGTTACAAAATTGGGCAAGACGGTCCAACTCATCAACCAATTGAACAGTTGGGGCAATTGCGTTTAATGCCAAACTTAAATGTTTTCCGCCCATGTGACATTAATGAACTTTTAAATTGCTATAAATTGGCTTTAGATAGCCAAGGTCCTAGTGCGTTTGCGCTTTCAAGACAAAAATTGCAAAATGTAAGTTATGGGGCAAAAAACATCTTAAAGGGTGGTTACTCAATTTTTGGCACAAAAGGCGATGTTACAATTCTTGCAAGCGGAAGCGAAGTTGCTCTTGCAATTGATGTTGCAAAAGAGTTAAAAGAGCAGGGCATAAAGTGCGAAGTTTGCTCGTTCCCATGCTTAAATGTGTTTGATAAACAATCTGAAAGTTATAAAAAATCGGTGCTAGAAGGCTCTAAAATTAGAGTTGCACTTGAAGCCTCTAACGATAACGCATGGTATAAATACTTGTCACCAAATGACTTGTTTATTGGCGTAAATGAGTTTGGTGAAAGCGGAAGTGCGGAGGACTTAGACCGTCATTTTGGCTTTACAACATCTCAGGTTTCTAAAAAAATTAAAAATTTGCTAAAAAAATAACAATTTTTGAATAATTTTCGCAATTTTACACAAATTAATAATGTGAAAGTTAAAAGCGTTAGCAAAGAACTTTTCACAAGAGCAAAAAGCAAGGTTTATCATACTTGCTTTTTTTGCTGTGTTTTTATAGCAAGTAAAAGAATTTTTAAATCTATGCTAATTGGCGAACAATAATGCTATTGATATTTATATCAAAAACTGCAGTTTTAAAATAATTTGCATAATTTGTTTGAAAACTATTTTAGTTTTGAGCAAGAAGTGGTATAATTAGGGTTATGGAAGATTTTATTTATGTTAAAGGCGCAAAGGAAAACAACTTAAAAAATGTTGATGTTAAGTTTCCGCGCAACAAAATGGTGGTTTTTACAGGTGTGAGTGGTAGCGGTAAAAGCACGCTTGCGTTTAAAACAATTTTTGCCGAGGGGCAAAGGCGTTATATTGAGTCGCTTTCTTCATATGCAAGAATGTTTTTAGGTCAGGCTCAAAAACCTGATGTGGAGAGTATTGAGGGGCTTAGTCCTGCCATTTCCATAGACCAAAAAACAACCAATCACAATCCGCGTTCAACAGTTGGCACGGTTACTGAAATATACGACTATTTTAGGCTTTTGTTTTCAAGAGTTGGCAAGCCAATTTGCCCAAATTGCAACAAGGAGATAAAAAAGCAGTCCATTGACCAAATTGTAGACCAAATTATGGAAATGCCTGAGGGCACAAAAATTTTGGTTGAGGCACCCGTTGTTAGAGGCAAAAAAGGCACTTATGAAAAACTTATTGAGGGCTTTAAAAAGTCAGGTTATGCCCGCGTTTGCATAGACGGAACAGTTTATTCATTAGACGAAAATTTTGAGTTAGACAAAAACAAAAAGCACAATATTTCGGTGGTGGTAGATAGGCTTTCTATAAAAGAAGAGTCAAAATCTCGTTTAACCGAGAGTGTAGAAACCGCATTAAATTTGGCAGATGGTTTGGTGGTTATAACCGATGTTGGGCAAAATGAGCAAAAAATATTTAGCACTAACTATGCTTGCCCATATTGCGGATATGTGGTTAGTGAAATCACTCCAAGACTTTTTTCGTTTAACAACCCATATGGTGCGTGCCCAAACTGCACAGGTCTTGGTTACACCGAGGACATTGACGAAGATTTAGTGCTTAAAAATTCTCATCTTAGTATAAAGCAAGGTGCGTTTAACATTACGGGCTGGAGTGGCACTTCTGGCACAATGGCTAGCATGTATTTTAACATGCTTTCCAAAAATTACGGCATAGACTTAAACACTCCTGTTAAAGATTTGCCAAAAGACCAATTAAACATTTTGCTTTATGGAAATCAAGGCGAAAAACTTTCTATGGAGATGAACTCAAGCCGTTTTTCGGGGCAAATCAACTCTAGTTTTGAGGGAATTATAAACAATCTTTCAAGACGATACAGAGAGAGTTCTAGCGATTTTATAAAGTTTGAAATTTCCAAGTTTATAAAAGAGCAAAAGTGCAGAGAGTGCGGTGGGAAAAGGCTGAACAAGAGTGCTTTGTGCGTTAAAATTGACGGCAAAGACATAACCGAAATGTGCAATATGTCGGTTGACAATTTAAGAGAATATGTTAAAACGTTAACTTTTAGCAAGGCGGACAATCAAATTGCTGAGGGCATTTTAAAAGAAATCAATGCAAGACTTCAATTCTTGTACGATGTTGGTTTGAATTATTTAACCTTGAATCGCAGTGCAGAAAGTTTGAGTGGTGGTGAAAGTCAACGTATTAGGCTTGCAACTCAAATTGGCAGTGGACTTATGGGCGTTGTGTACATTTTGGACGAGCCTAGCATTGGGCTTCATCAGCGTGACAACGACAAGCTTTTGGCAACTTTAAAAAAGTTAAGAGATTTAGGCAATTCGCTTATTGTTGTAGAGCACGATGAGGACACAATTAGAAGTGCAGACTACATTGTTGATATTGGTCCAAAAGCGGGCGTTCATGGCGGGCAGGTTGTGGCTCAGGGCTCGGTGCAAGATATTATGAATGTAAAAGAGTCAATAACTGGTCAATTTTTGAGCGGTGAAGAAAAAATTGAAGTGCCTGAGTCAAGACGCAAGCCAAAAGGTTGGTTTAAAATTGTTGGAGCAAAACAAAACAACTTAAAAAACATGACTGTTAAAATCCCAACGGGTGTGTTTATTGCGGTTACTGGTGTTAGCGGAAGCGGAAAGAGCAGTTTGGTTAACGGAGTTTTGTATCCATATTTGGCAAACAATTTAAACAGAGCCAAACTAACCTTGGGCAACTTTAGCAAAATTGAGGGAATAGACCAATTTGACAAAGTTATTGCAATCGACCAAGACCCAATTGGCAAAACTCCTCGTTCTAACCCTGCCACATACACTGGCGTTTGGACTGCAATAAGAGAACTTTTTGCAAGCACAAAAGACTCCAAAGTTAGGGGCTACGATGCGGGCAGATTTAGTTTTAATGTTGCGGGCGGAAGATGTGAAGCGTGCGATGGCGCAGGCGTTAAAAATATAGAAATGTACTTTTTGCCAGACATAACTGTTCCATGCGAGGTGTGCAAGGGGTCAAGATATAATCGCGAAACGCTTGATGTTAAATACAAAGATAAAAACATTGCCGATGTTCTTGATATGACCGTTGAAGAGGCATTAAAGTTTTTTGAGAATATTCCAAGCATTGTGCCAAAAATTCAAGCGTTATATGATGTTGGTTTGGGATACATTAAACTTGGGCAATCTGCAACCGAACTTTCGGGTGGTGAGGCACAAAGAGTTAAACTTGCAACTGAACTTGCAAAAAAATCTACGGGCAAAACCATTTATATTTTAGACGAGCCAACAACAGGTTTGCACAGTTATGATGTTAAAAAACTAATTTCAATTTTGCAAAGATTGGTGACGGCGGGTAATACTGTGCTTGTTATTGAACATAATCTTGATGTTATAAAATCGGTTGACTACTGCATAGATTTAGGACCAGAAGGCGGAGACAAGGGCGGAGAAATTATTGCTCAAGGCACGCCAGAAGAGGTTGCAAATGTTGAGGGCAGTTATACGGGCAAATATTTAAAAAAGATGCTTTAAACTTTTAATTTTGACCAAATTTATATATGTGAAAATGCTTATATGTAAATATGCCTTTAAAATACCACAAAAGGATGTGTTGCACATATTGACACATTTAACTTTTTGTGGTATTTTCTATTCAAATGAAAACTTTTTATGAAATTATTGGTGTGGAGCCAAATGCGGACCTTGCATCAATAAAAAGTGCGTATTTAGAAAAAGTTAAGCAGTATCACCCAGATGTTTATGAGGGTGATAAAGATTTTGCCATGCAAAAAACAGCCGAGCTTACTGAGGCGTATCAAACATTAAAAGATGAAGAGTTAAGAAAAGAATATGACCAAAAAATGGGCATTTCTCATGAAGAAAATATAAATCATAACACTCAAACTACACAAACAGAAAATGCAGAAGAAAAACAAGAGTCCAATTTTTTTAAGGACCTTGGCGACAGAGTTGGTTCATTTTTTAAAAATATGAAATCTGACTTTGAAAATTTTGGCAAGCGTCACAAACATAAAAAGTCAGAAAAGCAAACAAAACAAAAAGAGAAAAATCAAAAGAAAGACGAAAATTTGTCAGAAGAAAATAACGAAAAACCAGTGCAAAAAGTTAGGGAAGTTTCCGATGAGGATAGAGCAGAAAAACGCGACAATGTTAAACGCTCTTGCACAATTTGGATTTTAATATCAATTGTAATTTTGCTAATTGCTTTGGTTATAAATGTATTTTAAAAATGCTTAATATGTAAGAATACTTTTAATAAATAATTTGCAAAAAAT
>CAVISZ010000146.1:9959-18374 GCA_963645585.1 uncultured Eubacteriales bacterium | reverse complement strand
GATTATATCTTCAACAATGTCAAAATTTTCTTCTATTTTTCCATTTAAAATTTTGTTAAAGTTTTTATAGATATTTAAATTGGACGCAAATTTGCCGTCAATTCCAGAAATATTAATCATATCATCTGGTTTTACGGCACCACTTTGTCTTAAAAAATCTTTTAAATTGGAAATTTTTAATGTTCCATATTCTTTAAATAAATCTAATATTTTTTCTTTAATTTTATATGATAATTTACTTCCATTTATTTGAAGATTATTTAGTTCTTGCAAAACCATATATTCTGAATACAAAAGCGAGCATTTTGGCAAAACAGGCTCGCATGCCAAATAACTGCAATTATTTTGCATTCTTTTTATAAATTCCTGCTCGCACTTGTCATAATCTACAACTTTTTCTATATTCCAAGGCAATATTTTTTGGTCAAGACGTTTTTCTATCCACGCATTTTTGCTATTTTTGGTTGACAATGGTCCAACAAAATATGGAATTTTAAATTCGAATATTGAAATAATTTTATCGGCAGTGCTTAACCCCTCGCTATCTTTTTCATTCAAAAAAGGATATTTTTTCTTGGCTTGTTCTAAAATTTTTTCAAGCTCAAATTTATTTAACTGATACGGAATTACACTGTTTGCACTTGTTCTAAGTTTAGGCAAAAAGTTGTCCTCATCAATAGCCTGAATTATTGCTTTAACTCTTGAATTTTTTAACGCCTCGGGGCTGGTTTCTAGCACGCTTTTTACATACTTATAGAAATCTGCTCGCGAGCATTTGCTTGATATTTTTTTATCTTGATTTTTATAGTTAGAGCCCTTAATATACTTAACATAGTTGGCAACTGATGCGTTAGATATTTTAAACATATTTGCATAACTATTTGAATAAAAATCACGTATTACTTCTTTAAAGTCTTCCAATTGGTTTTTGTGAAGTTCATATTTTTCAACCATTGCCGAACAAAAATATGTATTTTTACCCAAAATTTTTTTGAATGCAATTTTGTTATAAATATTTTTTGCTGATAAAATTATGCTCGCCATTTGCTCACTACTTGCGCTAATGTCTGATATAAACTGCTCAAAAACTTCATCTTCCACACCAAAACTATCAATTTTGGCATCTATTTCTAACTGATTTGATTTGTTACTAAAAATTGACTTTGCATTGACCATTCCGCCACTTATTGCTTTTAACAAACTAACCTGATTTTGATTTGTGCACGCAAATATTTTTTTAAACTTTTCTGTTAAAGCACTGACATTAAAATGGTTTTTTGATAATTCTTGGTCTAAATCATTTAAATCTTTAACCACATCCTCATTAAACGAAAATGCCAAAAAGTCATACTCGCTCGTATCGTTCTCACCTAAAATTTCATTTTGCAAATCTTTAAACATAGACGCAAGGTTTGACGACTTAAAACTGTCAACGCTAAAAGACTCCGATAAAAAATTGCCCCTGTGCTTTAACATATTGTGAATTGCTAAATACAAAAATCTAATATCTTTTGCAGGTGCTTTTACGCAAGCATCTCTTAAATGATAAATAGTGTGGTTATCTTTAAAAAATTGCTTATCATCAAGACCAGGCTCAAAAAACAAAGAATTGCGTGAAAAAATGCCTGCCGACTGTTTGTCGTCTTCCCACAAAGAGCTTGCTTTAATTCTTGCAAAAAAGTTTTTGTCTATTTTATTTATTTCTTCTTCAAACAAACTTCTCAGTAGCATTAGCCTTTCTTTTTGACGCTGAACGCTTCTTCTTGCCGAACGTTTTAATCTTCTTTCGGTGGCGGTTTGTGCCTCGTCAAATAGCATAACGCCCCACAAATCGTGACCGTTTTTATTAATAACATTATAATTTGTGTCGGTTGCGCAATAGCCAACGCTGGAAGTTCCTATATCTAGCCCCACATAATATTCTAAATTATTTTCCATTAAATGCTTGACTCCTTTTTTCTTTTGTAGTATCTTAAAAGCAGAATTACATAACAAATTCAAATAAATTAATTCTAATCACCATTTTTGGAATAAACCAGTTGCGATAACTTCAGGAACTGGTTTTTTATTGCAAATTATCTAACCAAAAAATGTTTTTGATAAGTGTTAAAACCATTTGGCATACAATAAAACCCAAAGAGTTCTATGCTTTACGCTAGAAGCATTTTTAATGGATGCAGTTAAAAAATATGGTGCTTCTAGACCCGCTTTTATTTACCTTAATGGCATTATACCTTATCCCGCGATTAATTCAAAGCAAATATGTTAACATTATATTGTTTTGCAAAGCGAAAAAACGTTTTATTAACTATTTTAAGATTTTATGCAATTGTTTTGTATTAATAATTTTTTGTTTAACATGTGGCAATAAAATATTATAGAAAAAGCCGTCTTTTTTAAGACGACTTTTATTTTGTATAAAAAATATTTCGTTTTATTCATCTAATTTAAAAATTGACAAAGACAAGCCACCATTTAAAACTAGACGCATAACTGTGGCTCCCACTTTTATAACATCATTTTGTTCTAGAGAGATTATTCTTGTTGTAGAAAAACTGCCATTTGTGACAGATGCCAGTAGTGTGCTAACTGGAGAATCATTCACAAACAAAGTCAAATTGATTGAATTGTAATAATTATTGACCGACATGGATAGGTCAATTTTATAAACCCCAGCATCTTTTACTACAATGTCTGTTTCATTGGCAAGCTCCACGCCTTGAGCACTTTGGGCTGAGTTAAAAGTTATAAAACCTCTTTGCATTGTATCAAACTGTATTGTTTGCTGATAAGGATTAATAAAATTTCCATAACTAGGAACAACCAAAGAGCCACTATCACCCTTGTCTCCTTTCTCGCCCTTTTCGCCCTGAATACCTTGAAGTCCAATTTCGCCTTGAGGACCAGTTGGCCCCATAACTCCTGGTTCGACCTGAGGTCCTGTGGGGCCAATTAAACCTTGCTCGCCTCGCTCACCTTGAATGCCTTGCGGTCCTTGTGGTCCCTGCTGACCTCTTTGTACAATATTATAACTAGATGTTTGTTTATTTTTACAACATTTATTACATTTAAAAAAGTTACATTCCATACTTTGCCTCCACATCAACATTTCTAAAACATAATATGCAAAAAACGTTTATTATGTCGGCATGGCTTAAATACTTTTATTTTTATAACTTATGTTTGCTATTAATTGAAATTCAAATGCTACGCCTTAATAAGATTTTAATGTTGGGAATGTAGGAGTTTTATCCACCCAAATTGTAGTGTCAAAATTTAAATTACTGTTTAAATATTCTAGGCTATATAAATTTCCAAGCGACTCTGCTTTTTCTGTATTGTTGTCTATTTGTAATATATAAGTAAACTCAGACAACTGGTCTGGATTATCTAAAAATTTTAACCCGCTACCAGAATAACCATAGAAACAATTTGAAATTGTTGTTTCTTGGAACTGATAAGCAACTAATGGGTACGACCTATTGCTTGAATCTATGCTTGTTATAGCATAGCAATTTTCTATTGTACTATTTTGTTGCAAATTTGCAACCAAGCCCGCTATTAGTATTTCTGTGAACTGTGTTTTAATTGCATTTGGATTTGAATGGTTAAAAGTTATTTCTGTTTTTGAATAACAATTTTTTATTATCATGTTTGTGTTTGCCCAAGCACAAAGCCCACCAACCGAAATTGTTTCGTACTCTTTGCTTCTGATTAAATCAACATTTATTTTGCCAATTGTGTAGCAGTTTTCTATTGTGGTGCTGACACACCCTTGTGCAAGCCCACCAAAATCTTTATATGTGTCTCCTTGATAATTAATGCTGTAGTTTTCAATTCCTAAGTTTTTTATATGTGAATTGCTTATCATTCTAAAAAGCGATGTTTCAAATTGAACATTTTTTATAATCTTGTTGTTGCCGTCAAACGTGCAACCATGAAAGCCATAAATGCTTGAAAGCAACTTGTTTTCGCAGTCTATATCGTTTACGAGTTTAATTGTTTTTTGATAGAATTTGCTATTATCAAAAATGTATTTTATAGAACACAAATCATCGTAATTTTCTATTAAATATGGGTTTTCTTCGGTTCCCTCACCTTTTAATTGTTTTGACCAAACTGCATCAAAATTGTTTTCACTGTTAGAATATTTAACTTGAACATAATCTGATGGTCCAAAAAATTTTTCACCAATAAGCCAACCGTTAAACCACATGCCTTCTTTTTCTGTAGTGTAGTTTGGCATGGTGTAATATTCATCAAATGTAACCACATCGGTTTTCCATAATTGACCATCACAATAAAAATTATATTTTACTTCAATTGCCTGCCAATTTGGATATAGATACACTATCTCGTTATTTTTTGATGTTAAATTGCTAAACTTTTCACCCACACTAATTACGCCAATAACAGTATTATTTATTTTTATGGTGTAGTTTGTTAGAGTGTAACCCTCTTTATAATCTTCACTAGTTGGAACAGTGTACTCAGTGCCATACTTACAATTGATTGTCTCTGCCTGCAAAGAATTATGTCCTATTTTAACAATATAGTCAATCGGCTTCCAATCTACAACAAAAGACAAAACTTCATTTGGTTCTATCTCGTATTTTGTATCTGTAATTAATTCGCTGGTGTCAAAGTGCGTGTTATATTTTGAAGAATAAAAACCGTTACAGGTGTAGCCCACTTTTTTAAAGTCGTAGTAAGATGCAAGTCTAACCTCGCCCCACGTGTAACTTTTTGAAACATAATTTGTTTCGTCTGTGTAGTATCTAATTTCAAAATCAACACCTTTCCATACAATGTTTAGTGTAACTGTGGTGTTGTAATTTGCAAGATTAATTACGCTATCACCCACATGATATGTTTCTCCGTTAAAAGTAAAGTAGTCAACCTGTTTGTTTTTGTATACATAGTCTGTTAAAGTAAAGCCTTGATCATAGGTGGCGGTTCCAACATCTTGAGAATATCCGTCACCGCTGTATTTTATTTTGTATGTAATAGGCGTCCAAACCGCAACAAAAGTAAAGTCTGTTTGAGTGTCAGACATATAGCCAAGTTCGTCTCCCACGTTATACACATTTTGTCCACATTCCCAGTGCGAAAAGATGTAACCCTCTTTGTAAAAATTACTATTAGGCACAGTCACCGTCTGGTTATATGTGTAAGAAATTGAGTTCATGCTTCCGCTTGCACCATTGCCGTCAAAGTTGATTGTAAAGGTCAAGTCTATCCAGACGGCGGACAACCTTATAATTTCATTATCTTTGGTTGTAAGGTTTAAAATTTGTTCTTCATCGTTAAAATAACCTACGTCTGATAGCCACCTTACAAACATTTTGTTTTGCAAAGTGTAAGTACATTTTGAAAGCGTTTGGCTTTGGTCGTAGTAAAAATCTTGAGATGCCATTGTTCCAGTTGCACCATTTGAGTCAAACTGAACGGTGTATTTGATTGGTCTTATATCTACATAAATATCTAAATTTTCAAGTATTTGTGCCTCTTGGTCATATTCTTGTTGAAGTAAATTATCTAAATATAGACCCGATACAACATAGCCCGTTTTTTTATAATCTTTTAAAACAAAACCTTTGCTAACTTTTTTTGTTTCAATTAAAGTGCCATTTGAATTGTAAAAATTTAAAGAAAGCTTTTCGTTGACATGCTCCCAAAGCGTGGTGTTAATGTTTTGCTTAACCGATGTTATGTAATTCGATGGAACCACAACATTAACCATATCAAAAGCCATATCAAATATGTCTCCGCTTATTGTAAGCTTGTCTTCTATAATGCCTACAACTTCTCCACGCTCGTTAAACAAAACTCCGCCCTTGTTTGCTTTTTCTGTTGTAGCAGTTGTTTGTATGCTAGAAACACCAGAACTATTTCTATCTGTCTTGTAGACAATGCCTTCAGATAAAACGCTTTTTGCACTTTGCATTAGTGGCTCATCTGTGTATGTTATGGCGTACACTTTGTCTCCCATGGCAATTTTGTTGCTGTTGCCCAATTTAACAGGATTAGAGCGTTTTAAGTTGGTTTGAATTAACACAAGATTGTTCTCTGTGTCAATGCCTACAATTTTTTCAATGCTATAATTCTCTCCATTATTTAGCTTTGTTTTGCCCGTTTCGCAATCTTCTAAATTGCTAAGAACCGTAACCGCGAGTCCTGTTTTGTTAATAAAGAAACCTGTTCCAATTTTTGCCGAATTTGCATTTTCTGCATAGATGTAAAAAATGGAACTGTCGTACTTATCAAATATTTGCTTGCCCGAAAGATTGCGTGGAATAAAACAAAAACATAGTGTAAAAACAACAATTAAAATTCCTAAACCTATAGCCAAGTACCAAGGCTTGTTTTTTATAAAACTTTTATTTTTGTTTTGGACACTTTTTGTTCCTAAAGCAGTGCTATTTGTAGTGCCATTGATATTTTCGTTAGCAATGCCTAACTTTTGTTCGCTTTTGACATCACCTATGCCAGATGACTTGCTACTAGACGTTAAAACATCTACATTGTTGACCAAATAGAAAAAATCTGTTATTGAAATGTTAAAAATTTCAGTAAGTTTTTCAATTGTATCTAAGTCTGGCTCAGACAAATTGTTTTCCCACTTAGACACAGCCTGATAAGAAACATTTAACTTTTTGCCTAACTGTTCTTGCGTTAAGCCCTGTTTTTTTCTTAACCTAGCAATAATATATCCACACTTTTTCAAAGTCTTGTCCTCCCCTGATACGCTCATTATATCATACAACATAACAATATTAGTCGATTTTCTCTCAACTATTGGTAGAATTACTTTATTATTTGGAGAATTTTATGTTTTTATTGCTTTTGCTTTGTGGTTCATTCAAAAAAATATTAAATTTTATTAAAATTATTAGATAATTCCAAACTTACGATTGTAAAAAATAGAGCAAACAATGGTGTAGCTTTCCCAATTTGCCCTATTTTTTTGTTGTCTCAATTTAAATGTTTTTGTCTATATGTGATGTTAAAATTTGAGCAGGTTGAATTTTAAGTCGTAAAATGCAACTGACATAATAAAGCGTGGCATCACATTATATATTAACATCGGTTGCTGGCAAGCATTCCTGCGGGCTATTTGCCGACAACTTCCGATAATACAAATTCTATATGCTCTTTTACGCTTTTATTTAAAAGCCCTTCTTTAAAGGCAAGATTGCCGTCCAATTGTTTTAAGTCTTTTAGTGAATTTTTCATGTACTGATAGTCATTTGTGTAACTGTTGGCAAAAACTAGCACTTCGCCTTTATAGCCCTTTAAGTGCTGAACAAAGGTTGCAATTGGCATTGGGAATGTGTACCACCAAATTGGAAAAAACAAAAGTATTTTATCATATTTGGCAAAATCAATTTTTAAGTCTTTAATTGGTGGATAAATTTTCTTCTCCCACTCCTCTTTTGCCTCCACATAAGCACAGGTGTTATAGTCGCTTGAGTATGGCTCTTTTCTTTCAACTCTTACAACATCAAAATTAAAACTTTTGTTAACTTCTTTAACTAATTTGTCTGTGTTTCCAGACCACGAAAAGTATACAATTAAATTTTTCATAAAAAACTCCTTTTATTTAACCAAGTATATTTTAACCTAAATAAAAAATTTAATCAAATATCATGCTACAATTTTGGCATTTTAAAGTTATTAATATCGTGCCCCTCCAACTTTAAAAGCTCAACTTTGTTTAAAATTCCTCCGCCATAACCAGTTAAATTGTTGTTTGCGCCAATAACCCTATGGCATGGAACAATTAAACAAATAGGGTTCCAACCAACTGCACCGCCAACCGCCTGAGCAGACATTTTTTTGATACCTTTTTGTTTTGCTATTTGAATAGCTATGTCATTATATGTAATTAATTTGCCGTATGGAATTTTGCTTACAATATCTAGCACGCATTTTCTAAACGGGGTTAAATTTTGCAGTTTATACTTTGGCGTAAAATCGGGCATTTGCCCTTTAAAATATATATCTAACCACTTTTTTGTGTCTGCAAATATAGACAAATCTTTTATAGCAAATTTTTCGCCATGCTTGTGTGCATCATTCGACAAATCAAACCACAAGCCCGTTAAATTTTCGCCGTCACTTGTTAAGCAAATTGTGCCAAGCGGTGATAAGTATTCGCATTTGTACTCCATGCAATGCCCTCCCTTAAACCCCAAAAATAAATACAAATTTATATCAAAATTATGTTAGCAAAAAAATGACGAAAACGCAAAACATTATTATATTTGAAATTTTTAAAAGGTTAAAAATTATGTAATGGTTTATTGTGCAAACTTTTAAAAAAAATGAAATAAAAAAAGACCAAATTTAAAGTGTATTGCCAAAAATTCACTCTAATTTGGACTTAATTACAAAAATTTTATACAAAATTGT
>CAVISZ010000146.1:7715-9949 GCA_963645585.1 uncultured Eubacteriales bacterium | reverse complement strand
AGTCAAAGTTGCCGAAGGTCCACCATTTGCCTCTAATTTTGTAGCATTTATTATTACTGGAATAAGCGAAATGGAATCACCTGCATTTAAATTCATAACAAATTGCCCGCTAGATGTTGACGCTTCGCTTAATGGTCTTGCAGTATTAGAATTTACATTGCCGTTTATTGCAAGCGATATGCCGTCTGTGCCCATGGCAGAGGTTGCTCGATTTACATAATATGTCACAAGATAAGTTCCATCGTCTGGCACCGATATAGAAGTGCTATCGGTCACCAAATTGTTGTTTGTTAGCACTCTTATCATGGAGATTGGAACGCCCGTGGTTAAACTTTGACTAGCCATGTTTAAAATGGTTGCATTTTTATTTGAGACCACTCCTGCCTCACCAGCAGGTCCTGTTGCTCCTTTTTCGCCTGTATCACCCTTATCGCCTTTTTCACCTTTCTCGCCCGTAGCCCCCGTTGGACCAGTTGGCCCCATTGTTATACTTCTAGCACTATTGTAACCATTTGCGTTTGTAGGCATCACTGAATTATTGTTTATAAATATAGGCTCCACAATATCAACATATCCACAACATTTTTTCGACTGCATAAAACCCCACTTAACTTAAATTGTTTTTTGTCTAGATAATTATATGTCTAGCAAAAGCGTAATGTTAAATGAGGTTTTAAGTGTTTTTTATTATAATGTGATGCCACGATTTATCGTGAGGTTTGCGATAGCAAACAAAAATTTTAACTCGTTTAAAATTTTGCATCACATATGTTTTTGAGCCAATTAATGTTTTGTTTGTACCAATTTATTGTGTTTGTCATTCCGTCTTTAAAAGTAAATTTGGGCGACCAACCAAGTTCATTTTTAATTTTGCTTGAGTTTATTGCATAGCGTTTATCGTTGCCTGGGCGGTCGTTTACAAAAGAAATTAAACTCTCAGGGCAGTTTAATTCCGATAAAATTGTTTTTGCGATTTCAATATTTGACATCTCGTTATTGCAACCAATGTTATAAACTTCGCCCACCTTGCCATGATGCAAAATTAAATCAATTGCACTGCAATGGTCGTAAACATAAAGCCAGTCCCGCACATTTTCACCATTTCCATGAATTGGCAATTTTTTATTTAAAAGTGCATTTTGTATTACCATTGGAATTAGTTTTTCTGGATATTGAAACTCGCCGTAATTGTTGGTGCTTCTTGAAATTGTAACTGGCAAATTATATGTTCTAAAATATGCCAAAACAAACAAATCTGCCGAAGCTTTTGATGCCGAATATGGACTTGAAGCATGCAAAGGACTATTTTCGTCAAACATAAGATTTTTTTGGTTTAATGGCAAGTCGCCATACACCTCATCTGTAGAAACTTGATGAAACCTGCTTATGCCATATTTTCGGCAAGCGTCCATAAGTGTTAAAACACCCAAAACATTGCTTTGCAAAAACAGTTTTGGCGTTTCTATTGAGCGGTCAACATGCGACTCCGCAGCAAAGTTCACCACAATGTCAAATTTGTTCTCTTTAAACAACTCGTCAACCAATTTCTCATCACAAATATTGCCATGAACAAAGTTAAAGTTTTTTAAAGGCAATAAATCTTTTAAAAAGTCTAAGTTGCCCGCATATGTCAAAGCGTCAAGACACACATAGTTATAACTAGGATATTTTTTTAGCATATAGTGACAAAAATTGGCACCAATAAACCCTGCACCGCCCGTGATTAATATGTTCATAAAAATTCTCCTTTTAAACAATTTTGGCACTTTATTTCAACTTTTATTTTTTTATCGCCTTTGCCATATCTCTTTTAACAAAATGTGTTTGCACAGTTTGACATACAAAATAAGAGAGCGTTTGCCCTCTTTATTTTGCCCATGTTTTTACAACCAAGCCTATTAAATCTATGTTAATTTTGTACATTTTTCTCATATATTTACACTTTTTAACAATTGGTTTGTTATCTTCAAAGCATGTGTATAAATTCTTTTTAAGCTCGGCATCGTCTACGCCATCTCTTTTAACAAAATACAAAAGCATAACGGATAGCATAGCCTTCCACGCCTTGGCACAGTTTTGCACATCTATGTTGTTTGAATCGCTTATAATTTTATCCATACTTTTTAGGCACGTAAGTTTTTTGTGATTAAATTTTTTCATTACAATGCCAGTTTTTCTGATTAAGTAATGATAAATGTATTTTTTAAAGAATATCACCTTGTTGCAATTTTTAA
>CAVISZ010000146.1:0-7705 GCA_963645585.1 uncultured Eubacteriales bacterium | reverse complement strand
TTTTAAGGTAGTGATAATTGAAAAGCAAATCTTCACAAAAAGTAATTTCGCTATCGAATCTTAAATTGCCAATTAAACTTGTTTTATATAATTTTGCAGTTACAATTCCGTTAAAAGGGTTATCGCATATCATATGCTTTGTGGCTTCTATGGCAGGAAATTCTTTTGTAGAAATTGTTTTCTTTTTAGCAAACTTTTCAAATTTTTTCTGCTTTTTTGCAGAGCCAACACTCATGTCGGCACCGCTTTGTTTTAAATAACAAAATAAATCTTCCAAGTATGTTGGAACAATCACGTCATCGCCATCAACAAATGTAACATATTCGCCTGAGTAAACCTCCATTGCCACATTTCTTGCCTTAGACACATTGCGTTCTTCACAATGCAAAAGTTTTATTCTATTGTCTTGCTTTGCATACTTTTCTACAATTTCACATGTTTTATCAGTGGAATTATTATCAACAATTAACATTTCAAAATTTTTATATGTTTGATTAACTATGCTATCTAGGCACGCCTCAATAAAAGGCTCTACATTTAGCACAGGTGTGATAATTGAAATTAATGGTTCTTCTTTTGTTTGCATACTCAATAACATAACAAAGATAAATATTTTTGTCAAACTTTAAGCACTATTTTACAACAACAATTGTCATGCCTGCATTTGCATTGTTTAAATCTTCGCCATCGTATCCGTTTTTTAGCGATGTGATAATTTTAAAACATTTTGGATTTTCTAAGTTCCAATCTTCGCCAAAAATATAGTCTTTAACAATTCTTTGCTTTTTAAGCGATGCAAGCCTTTCACGCACCGCCCTGCAAATTGCCCCGCCAGTTCCACTACTGCCGTAGCCATGTATAAATTTTATGGCCTTGGCTCCACTAATTTTTGCAAGTTCTATTTCCAACTCCATGTTGCAAAGTGCAATATCAACAGGAGGCATATCTTCTTTTAAATTTACTACTATTAAATCTGTATCCATAGTCTAAATTATATCTCTTGTGGCAACCAAATGTCAAAAACAAATAGTTTTTTAATTAAAAATTTATGACATGTTTTAGGAGTTTGACGGCATAAAATATATATATTTGCTTTGTTTAAACTGAAAATATTTGTCAATAATATATAACAATTGGGGAGGGCTAAAAGATGCGAGCAAATGTAAATGCCTTAAGCGAAATTAAAGAGCAGATAGCAAATTTAAAGGGAAATTCAATTAATTTAAGTGTGAACAGAGGGCGTAAAAAAATAGATAAATTAAAGGGCTTTATAGAAAACATTTATCCAAGCGTTTTTACTTTTATGACCGATGAAAAATCACGCGAGACATTTTCATATTTTGATGTTTTGTGCGGGCTTGTGGTGCTAGACTAAGTTTTAGAATGCTATAAAAATATGCTAAAAACATCTTTTTTAGTTTTATATAAAAAGCACACAAAAATAGCGTAGCAAGTTAAAAGCGTCAGCAAAAAACTTTTCACAAGACCAAAAAATCTGCAAGCCAAAATGCTTGCAGATTTTTTATAATTGGTACCCTTAAGCGGAATCGAACCGCTGACTTCGCCGTGAGAGGGCGACGTATTAACCTCTTTACCATAAGGGCATTTTTTATTAACGAAAATTAGTTTAGCATATTCAATTCAAAAAATCAAGTAAAAAATTAATTTAAAGCAAAACATGCTTTAAAACAAATAAAAACAAGGCAAAATGGTGCTTTTATACCTTTTGCCCTGTTTCTTTATGGCTTAAAATTAATTTAACTTTAACAATAATTAGCCTTAAAGACTATTCGTCATCATCATCGTCAATGGTGTCGTCATCATCAACATCGTAGTCGTCATCGTCTAAATCATCGGCAAATTCGTCATCGTCATCATCTAAATCGTCTTTGTCGTCATCATCAGAAATAACGTCCAAATCATCGTCTGGAAGGTCTAAATCGTCATCTAAATCATCGTCTAAGTCTTTAACGCTTGCCATGTCGCCAAGTTCTTCGTCAGAAGAGTCACCATAGTCTTCTTCTTGGTCATCACGATTGATGTAGTCATCCCACTCTTTATCTTCATCGCCGTCATAATTTGGGTCATTCATACGTTCTGCATAGCAAGTTGGGCACATAAGTTCGTCTGGTTGAATATAGTTTGTTTTGCAAATTGGGCAAAGTTCCATATCTAAATCATCAACGCTATCGCCACCACCAACTTGCATTTCTTGTTTGCAAACACTGCAAAATTTTTCACCCTTTGTGATGTAATTGAGTTCACAACGTGGGCATCTTATATAAGTTACTTTTTTCATTTAGTCCCCTCTAAAAAAATCATAAATAGTTTTAGTTAAAAACAATTAAATACAATTTTAAGTTGCAACTTTTTAACAAATGCAAAAGCCACATCAAAAATCACACTTAGTATACATATGTAACATGTTAATGTCTAGCATTTTTTTAATTTTTTTTAGATTATTTAATTTACCCCAAAAAAATATGTAAATGATATTTCTAGCATGTGCATTTTCTAAAATAAGAAAATATCTTTAAATATTCTTATTCACCACAAAGTTAAAAATGTGCAAAATTTCCTTTAATTATACAATCTTTATTTCTATATTTGCCACAACTTGAGTGTTTTCTATCACATCATAAATTGTGTTGCCCATTTCTAGATACTTTTTGTAGTCTTGATAGTTATTTTTATAAAAGATGTTGTTAAACTCAAACAAATCAAGCCTTAAACTCTTGCTTTCTGCTAAAGCATTTGAAATTTGACCTCTTATGGTTTTGCCTATTGAACTTTTAACACTATCATCAATCACATCATATGTAACATCAAAATTCTCCTCACCGCCTGTAATAACTTCGTCTATGTCAAGAGTTATTACAATTTTTGCCGAAATAAATGGAATATTTTTATAGAAAAAACTTTCTATGTTTACGCTTTTTCGCAAAATGTCAAAATTGATTGAGCCACTGTTTATATGCTTGGCATTTTGAACCTCAACAATTAAGTCTTTGGGGTTATACTCTGGGCTAAGCCAATTTACGCCGTTAGACATGTTGGTGCTAAGCACTGTTTTTAAAACACCTTTTTCGTATATTGCAAGTTGACCATGATTGGCAATATATTTGTTTGGCTCCTGCTCTGGCTGACTTGTTCCGCCCTCGCCTGTTTCGCCACCCTCACCCGCTTCTCCGCCAGATGAATCGGAACTATTGCCCACATCAGGCGTTACACTTATGCCTTGAGTGTAGGTATCGCTTAAATAAACCATATTAAGTTTAGAAATTCCGCTTGGGCAAAAATAGCCCCTGTAAAAAGTGTCTATGTTTGAATTTATAGATGTGGTGCTTGTGTCTTGAACATGGCAAATAATGTCGCTTAATTTTATTCCCGTTGAGCCCTTAATTTTTGTGCCTGCGTTAAAAATGTCAGTTAAACTGTTCGGACAATAAATAAGTTGCACAGTGTTTCGAATTTTGCTTGTTCTAACCAAACGGTCTAAAAGGTCAACAATGTTTTGATTTGACGCACGCTCACCAATCATAACAAACCTTACATGCCCAAGCCTTACATTTCTGCCAAACATCATGTTTAAATTGGTAAACGCATTGCCAACCGTCTCGCCCGTGGCGGAAAGAATTTTGCTATTTTCTGCCAAACTCTCGCTTGTTGATGAAACATTTATTGCAACCAATAATTCCACCATGTTTTGCTCGTTAATGTCTACACCAACGGCAATTGCAATTGCCGACCTAAATGCAACCGACTGAGTATTTATTGAAGTTGGCAACATAAAAATGCAAACAAGAACAAAAATTAAAAGCACAGGAGACTTGAATATTGATACAAAAAAATGTTTAAACTTTTTCATTTTTTGTCTCCTTTTTTGTTAAAATTAATATAAGAATTAAAATTGGAACAAGAACAATTGTAATTGCCGAAAAATAACACAAAATGTTTTCTGCAAACGAAACATATTTTAAATAATCGGTCAAATACAAAAAATCAACAAAAATTAATGCCAAATTAATAAAAACTATAGATATTTTTCCTTGATTGTAATTTAATAACTTTTTTAGGCATTCATTGGCACAGTACATTAAAATTGCACCTTGAATAAACATGTTTATCATAAAAACAACCATGGCAAAAAAGTCCATATGCCACCCTTTTGATGTGCCAATGGCGTACTGAACAACATCATATAAAACGTTTACATGAAAAATTGAAGTTTCTTGATATAAAACAAAGTAAATAACAAAAATAACAAACAATAATGCCGACATTATGCCAAAAGGCACAAAAATTTGCGATAATTTGCCTTTTTTTACTTCAATTTTATCTAAAAAGATAATAATTGCAAACAAATCGCCCGTCCAAAATGAAAGTCTAAAAATTGAGTTAAAGAACCCACTTGCACCATTTATGGTAAGCGAGCCAAAACTCCAAAGTTTGTTTGGAATTATGGAAAAGGCTATAGCCATTACTAAACTTAAAATAATAAAAGGGAAAAAGAACTCTGCCGTTCTGCCAATGTTTCTAAGCCCCGAATATGCCATTGTTGATATGATTGGCAAAAAACATATAAACAAATTATATATTGGAAAATCTTCATCTGCGACATCTTTAATAAATGTATAGCCGTCACTTATCATTAGCAAAATTTTAAAGAAAAAGAACAAAAAAAAGATAAAAAATAGCAATTTTGTTAAAAAAATACCCATTTTTTGCTTAAAAATATCATAAATTGTTGCATTTTTGTATTTTTGCTTAAACCACACCACAAGCCATACAAACAAAATATTAAGCACAATTACAACAAAAGTAGAGACAATTGCACCGCTTGCATTATATTTGTAAATGAGCGAAGGTAGTGATGACATTTTAAGCGTAAAAAGCAAAATTCCTGCAATAACCCCTAATTGGTGGGTAGAGATTGTATCTGACTTCACTTGTCACCTCCTGCCTGTCTCTGCTCGTTTTCTGGATTGATAGATTTGGGTCTTGCTTTCATTCTTACAAGAGGCATTTTGATTAGTCCGTCTTTTAAGTCGCCGTTTACTTGTGGAGCAATTGGTGCCAAAAATGGCGTTCCGTAAAAGTTTAGCGAGTTTATATAGTTCACTAGATACACAAGTCCACCAATAATTCCTAGCACACCAAGAGTTGCACCAAGAACCACAAATACCGCTCTTAAAACCGTAAGTTGCGATACCTGAGACGGAATGGTGTAAATTGCCATAATGCTAACCGCAACAATAATAACCCCTGGTGGTGAAATTAAGCCTGCTTGCACGGCTGTATCGCCAAGCACCAAAGCTCCCACTATTGATGTTGCAAGGCCTAAATATTGAGGGAGTCTTAAACTAACTTCGTACAGAATTTGAAAAAGAATTAAAATGAAAATTATCTCTAAAACTGGAGTAAAAGGCAAATTTTTGGTTGAATTTGCAATAATAATTACATAAGAAAGTGGAAGTGTGGTGTAACTATAAAGTCTAAAACTTAAATAAAGCCCTGGAACAATGGTTGCAACAAGCACACCAAGAACTCTAATAATTCTAATAAGCGAAACATAAACATAGTTGGTGTAGTAATCGTTACTGCTTTGCAGGTCCTCAAAAACCATGTATGGCAAGGTTAAAACAATGGGCGAGCCATCAACCAAAATGGCAACCCTGCCCTCTAACATTTTTGCGACAACAATGTCTGGTTTTTCTTGAAAACCTGTTTGTTCTAAAAGAGAATTTGGGCGGTGTTTTAAAAATTCGGCTATGTAATAAGAATCAACCACGCCGTCTATGCTGATATTTTTTAAACGACTTTTTATTTCTTTAACCACTTTTCTGTTCGCGATATTTTTTAAATACAACACGCAAACTTTTGTGTTTGTTTCTTTGCCTACGCAAAAGTTGTCAATTTTTAAATTTTGACTCGAAAGTCTTTTTCTAATAAGCGATATATTTGTTCCTATTGCCTCAACAAAACCTTCTCTTGGTCCATAGATGTTGGGCGAGGTTGGAGGCTCTGACGGAACTCTTGTTGGGTATTTTTCTAAATCAAAACTCAAATATCTTTCGCCAAAATAAAGCACCACATGATTTTTTAAGATTTCTTCAATTGCTTTATCTTTTTGAATTTCTTGTACCTCGGCACATGCCACAATTTTGGTTGTAATGTCATCAAATGTAAAGTTTTCTTTATAACTTAAAAGCGGTTTAATTATTTGATTTGCCACCGCCGTTTTGTCTACCATGCTTTTTAAAAAGAACAATTCCAATTTGCCACTGCAGGTTTCTATTTGTCTGCATGTAAAATCGGCATTGTTTTGTAGTTTTTTCTTAAACTCATCTTCCAAGTAAAAAGACATACTAAGCTCCTATTACAAAAGTAGTATGTCTTTTATTGTTTTTTTATATTCATTTATGCGTTAATTGTTACTTCAACAATTTCTGAATCTGTTGCATAATTTGTTTCGCTAACTGCATAGATTGTAGCTTGCGAAACATTTTTGTCTAAAATGTCCGCAAAACTTGCTGTTAAAACTTTTATTGGTTTTGAATTGTAAGTTCCATCGGTTTGAGCTAAATCTTTTGCAAAAATTGTATACTCTACAATTTCGTTTGTTTCTTGCAAGGTGAACACAACCCTTAATTTATTTGGCATTAATTGAGTAAAGAGTTTAAATTCTAACTGTTTAGAAGAATTGCTATAAACAGGTGAAGTTCCTGCAGTTTTTATTGGTGCTTGCAACTGCATATAGTTTTCGTATTCAATTGAAGTAGAAAATTCACTGTCTAAATAATATGTGTTTTCTTCTGCCATTGCTTGAACGCAAACAAAATATTTTCCTGCACCGTTCTCGTTTAGTCTTGTTAAATCAAAACTAATAACAGATGATGATTGCGAAATTGTTTTGAATGCAACCTCGCCATAACTATACTCGCTAAGACCATAGTAAACTCTGTAGCAATACGCTTTGTCTACTGGGTTCCAAGAAATTATATCTTGGTCTCTAAAAACCTCAGGGCTTTTTAAAGACACGTTGCTTGTTATGGTTTTTGTTTCTGAATATTCACTATTTGCTTTTTCTACCTTGCCAAGTGCTCTAATTTTTATGTTAAACACTCCAGGCTGATTTAAATATGATTGAAGTTCAATTGTTGTGCTTGAACTTTTAAACACAACATCTTTTTTGTTCTGTTGACTTATTGTAACCTCGTAAGAAGTTGCACCTTTAACCTCGTCTATTGCTATGATTGTTCCTGTGCTATATTGATATACGCTATAAACTGGAGTTTCAAGTTTTGCACTAATTAAAACATAGTAAGTTATTCCGCCAGTAGCTCCCAAAAGCACAACAGCCGACAAAACAATAATTAAAATTAAAATGCTCTTTTTTAATGTTTTTTTAGGCTTTTTTTGTTTTGCTTTTGGCTTTGTTTCACCGCCATCTTTTTTGCCTTGTGTAGCATTTTTATCTTCTAATTTTTCTTGAGTTTTGCCACCATTCTCTAATGTTTTTTCTTGGTCTTTTAATTGAGTGTCATCTTCTTTATTTTTGTCTTTTTTAGATTTTTTGCTTTTTTCTTTTTTGTCAGTTTCTTCATTTTTTTTGTCTGACTTTAACTCAGCATCTTGCTTCTCAGTTTTTGCATCTTGCTCTTGTTTTAAATTGTCTTGCTTGCCTTTTTGCTCATCTAAATTT
>CAVISZ010000145.1:24940-36190 GCA_963645585.1 uncultured Eubacteriales bacterium | reverse complement strand
TTTTATTGTATTTTACACTATTATATACCGATATCGGAAGTTTTGTCAATAAAAAACACCGCCAAACTTCCGATATCGGAAGTTTGGGCGGAATTGCCTAAACTTTGACTTCCGATAATTTGTATCACTTGTGGCAAATTATTGTGGAGCCCCCAAAAAGAGTCGTTCTTTTTGACGAGGGCGATGCGTAATTTTACATTGTCTTTATTTAAAAAATATTATTATCTTATTGTTCTTCGATAGTAACTTCTTCGCATGAGAGTTCGCACTGCGAACGAAGAATTGAGTGAGCACGTTTGGTGCGAAGATGAGAAAAAACACGCCCGTAAGACGAAAATTTGGCACTTGTGGCAAATTGAGTCCACAAGGGCGCTTGTTTTTTCTATACGCTTAAATATGTCTGCAAATTGCTTGCAATGCTTGCAAACAGATTTTTGTATATCTGAATTTCGCATTTTGATTTGCCCTCGGCAATGTCTAGGGCTATTAGGGCAGATATTAAAATCATTTTGGCTGGGTCTATTTTCATATTTTTTATTTATGTCATTGTTTGCAAAGTGGTTAATTTTTGTGATAGAATAGTGTTGATTATGGAGAAAATTATGGATATAGAAGCAAATAAACAAAAATTTCTTGAAATTGCAAAGCAAAACATCAAGCGTGAGGGCATTGACGCATTTTTGGACTATCTACAAAAAACTGACTTTTTTGAGTCTCCTGCTAGTTCCAAGTTTCACTCTTGCGTGGCAGGCGGGCTTTGCTTGCATTCTTTAAATGTGTATAACAGATTTGTTAATCTATTAGAAAACGAATATGGCGAAAACTGGCAAAATGTCATATCGCTAGAAAGTGCCACAATAATTGGTCTTTTTCATGATGTGTGCAAGGCAAACACCTACAAAGTGGACTATAGAAATGTTAAAGAGGACGGCGTTTGGGTGCAAAAGCCATACTACTCAACATTTGACACCTTGCCATACGGTCATGGCGAAAAGTCGGTGTACATAATTAACGGCTTTTTGAGGCTTACAAGGGAAGAGGCAATGGCAATCAACTGGCATATGGGTGGTTTTGACGCCCGCGTTAAAGGTGGATTTTTTGGACTAGAAAATGTGTACTACACCTATCCAACGGCACTTCTTTGCCATATGGCGGACATTGAGGCTACATATTTAGACGAAAAAATTGAAAAGTAAAAAAGGTGACACATGAACGACAGAATTTTAAAAAAGGCAATGGCAAGAATTGACGCTAAAAGGCAGTTTGCCGATGAGCGTGCAAGAGAGAATTTGAAAATTGCCTATCAAAACCCTGAATTTAAAGAGTTATATAACAAAGAGAGAGAACTTGAAATTGAAATTGCTCGCAAAGAAGCGTATGGCGAGCCTGTAAATACAAAAGAATTGACACTTTTAAATCAAAAAATGGAGTTTGCACTAAAAAAAGTCGGTTTAAATGGCACCGACATTCATCCAAACTACGAGTGCAAAGACTGTGACGATACAGGCTATGTGGAAGGCAGACCATGCGACTGTTTAAAAAAGGAAATAAACAAAGAGTTAATGGCGTACAGCGGGTTTACGCACAAGCTTTCCACATTTGACGAAAGCACAAGCAGGCATCCCGCATTTGAATTAATGCAAAAATGGTGTGAAGTAAAAAGTGATAAAATAAACATTTTAATTAGTGGGCATACTGGCACTGGCAAAACGTTTTTAACTGAGTGCATTGCAAGCAGGCTAATGCAAAAAAACTGTCTTGTTCTTTTTACAACCGCTTTTAATTTGAACAATAAAATGTTAAATTATCACATTAGTTTTGATGCAAATCGCGATGAAATAATTAAACCATACTTAGAGAGTGAAGTGCTAATTATTGATGATTTAGGCACAGAACCAATGCTTAAAAATGTCACTCAAGAATATCTATACTTAATTTTAAATGAGCGTATGCTTTCGCACTTGCGTACAATTATTACAACCAATTTAGAGCCAAAGGACATTTTAAACGCCTATGGCGAACGTATATTTTCTAGGCTTGCCAACAAAAAAACATCAATCATGGTGAGCTTGGAGGGTGAGGACTTAAGGCTTAAAAAATAGAAAAAATTACTGTTTTTTTGCAAAAAATTGCGATTTTTTTAATAAATTATTGATTTTTTAAGCAATTTGACATATTTTTGTATTTACAATCAGTTTTAAACAATTTTACATTAGAGAGGAATTATGGCGTTTTGTCAATTTTCATCGGAGAGCGTAATTTCAAACACAACCGATGTTGATAATGTTTTTATTAATGAATTTTTGCCTTACGCAAACGATACCTGCGTTAAGGTGTATTTGTATGGGCTATATAAGTGTCACACTCCAAACACCTACGACAACACGCTTGACGCTTTTGCAAACATTTTGGGCTTAGACACCGAGGATGTGTATTCGGCGTTTTTGTATTGGCAAGACCAAGGCTTGGTGCAAATTCTTGCAACTGACCCTTTTGAGGTTGTGTATAACCCCGTAAAGAGTGCAATTTCCACAACAAAAAAATACAACAAAGACAAGTATGCTGACTTTAACATGCAACTTGAAACCATTTTAAAGGGCAGAAATATCACCTTAAATGAATATTATCAATATTACGAGTTTATGGAAGTTTATCACGTGGAGCCAACCGCACTCATTTTAATTATTGAGTATTGTGTGCGCGCAAAGGGTGTTAAAATTGGATACAACTACATTTTAACAATTGCCAAAAACTGGGCGTATGACGGAATTACATCATATGAGAAAGTTGATGAAAAATTGCAAGAGTTAGAGCAAAGTTCAAGTCAAATGGGCGAACTATTTAGCGTGCTTAACATTAAAAGAGTTGCAAGTCTTGACGAAAAGGAATTATTAAACAAGTGGAAAAAAGAATTTGAGTTCTCGTTTGACACAATAATTGGCGTTTGCAAGTTATACAAAAAGAAAAAGTTAAAATTAAACAATTTAGAAAAACTTGATGTTGTTTTAACAAAATACTACGAAATGAAGTTGGCTTCTTTAAAAGAAATAGAAAACTACGAAAGCGAGAAAGAAGGGCTATACAAAATTAGCAGACAAATTTGCAAAGGGCTTGGGCTATATTACGACAACATTGAGCCAGTTAGTTCCAACTACACTCAAAAGTGGGTGCTTATGGGCTTTAGCGATGAAGTTTTGTCTAAAATTGCCAACTATTGCTTTAAGTCGTCTATTAGAAGTTTGGACGGCATGGATACAACCGTCAACAAGTTTTTTAAACTTGGCATAATAACCAACGAGGCACTTGACCAATATTTTGACGATGTTTTAAAAGTTGATAACAACATCAAGCAAATTTTGGATACTTTGGGGCTTGTGAGAAATGTAAACAAGTTTGACCGAGACTTTTACAAAACTTGGCTTGAAGAATGGAATATTTCTGAGGAGCTTTTAAATCACGCAATTGAAATTTCAAAAGACAAATATAATCCAATGCAATATTTAAACAAATTGCTTTCACTTTGGCACTCAAATAATGTAAAGACAATTGCCGAGGCAGACAAGTATGTTTTAGAGTCAAATCAAGCGTCAAAACCTAGCAAACCAGCCAGAAACTTTACAGGCAGAGATTATTCCAAAACCGACCTTAACGCTCTTTTTGACAATTTGGAAGAAGTGGAGTTATAGCAAAAAGCGTTTGCAAGAAATACAAATTTATCATAATACCTGTTTCTTAAACATAATTTACGTTATGAAAAAGAAAAAGGTATTTTTTATTGCCTCGGCAGTGGCACTTTGCCTGTCGGTTGGCATATTTGCTATTTGCACAAATGGTCTTAGCAAAGAGAGTAATAGTTTGTGCTATTATAACCAAACTCTTGTGTACAATGACGAGAACAAAACCCTAGAAGGCAAAGAGACTGTTGGCTTTTTTAACTATACCGACACAATTTTAAAAGATGTTAAACTTCATCTTTACGCAAACGCGTTCCGCCAAGGGGCAAAAGCCAAAGTTGTTAGTCTTGCCAACGAGGTTAAGGCGTATCCAAACGGCAAAAGTTATGGAAATATTAACATAGAGACCGTGAGCATGGGCGGGGAGTATTTAACATATAACGTTGGCGGAGAAGATGAAAATATTTTGGAGATAGAATTAAAAGACGAGTTTTATCCAAACGACACCATAGAATTTGAAATTGGCTTTTCTGTGAAATTGGCAAACATAAATCATCGCTTGGGCTATGGTGAAAACACAATCAATTTGTGCAATTATTATCCAATTTTGTGTGTTTATGAAAATGGCGGTTATGTGACTGACCTTTATCACTCCAATGGTGACCCGTTTTACAGCAAATGCTCTAACTATAAAGTTGACATCACTTATCCACAAAATTTGACGCTTGCTAGTTCGGGCGAGCAGTCAGTTTTGTGCGAGAATGGATTTAACACTGCTAGCATTACTGCAAACAAAGTTCGCGATTTTGCAATGGTGCTGTCTAGCAAGTTCACCAAGGCGTGCGAAACTTATCAAGATGTAAACATCAATTATTTTTACTATGGTGACGAGTCGCCCGTTGCGACCATGCAGGCAATAAAAAAAGTGCTTAAAATGAATGCAAAATATGGCAAATATCCATACAAAACACTTTCCGTATGCGAGGCTAACTTTGTTCATGGGGGCATGGAATATCCAAACCTTGTGCTTATTGCCGATGATTTAAGCGATGCGGAAACATACATCAACGTTGTTGTTCATGAACTTTGTCATCAGTGGTGGTACGGCGTTGTGGGCAATAATCAATATTCATACGGCTTTTTAGATGAGGGCTTAACCGACTTTAACACTGCAATTTTTTATGATGAATATCCTGAATATAAACATACAAGCAAGGAAATATTTAACAATGCAACAAAAATGTACTTGAATTTTGTTAAGGTGTATAAAGATGTTGTGCCCGACTTTTCTGTTGTTATGGTTCGAAACCTAAACGAGTTTGATACCGAAAGCGAATATACCTACCTTGCATATGTTAAAGGCATGCTTATGTTCTCAAATTTAAATGACCTTTTAGGCACAAAAAAAATGACCAAATGCTTAAAATATTATTATGATTGCAATAAATTCTCCGAGGCTACGCCAAACGATTTGATTTTGGCATTCAATAAAGCAAGCCATAAAGATTTAACCAGCTTTTTTGACTCATGGTTTAACGGCAGAGCAGTCTTGTTTGCAGATGAAAAGGCAAACTAAATTAAGACAAATTATATATTTTAATAAAGACCAATATAACACTTTGAGATTAAAACTCAAGGTGTTTTTTGTTATATTTATCTTTAAACAGGAAAAACTAAAACAAATTAATTTATTTTATTAATCTTATTATTTGACAGAAATCAAAATAAGGTGAGAGTGATTGGAGAGAAAAAGATACTTTAAACCTAGTAAATGCTGGCACATATGTGGTTGAATATAAAGTTACAGCAAATGGATATTCTCAACCATACATGGGTGAACAAACTTACATTATTAATAAGGCAACTTTAAATTGAAAAAAAGTTACAGTTACAAACACTAACACTGTAAACTATGATGCAAATAAGCACATGTTTGATGTAACTGTTGATTCATCTATTGCAGGGGCAAAAGTAACATATTCAACAGATAATGGCAAAACTTGGCTAAATAGAAATCAAGTAAGCTTTGTAAATGTAGGCAGTTATTATGTTCAGTTCAAAGTGGAATCATTAAACTATGTAAATTACGAGTCATCTGTTACATATAGCATTAATCCAATCTCTTTTGACCTTACAAAAATTGTTGCTATTAATCCAATTTTTACCTACGATGGCACAGCAAAAACCTTTACAGCACAATATAACGGCACTATTTTAGGCGGAGCAAATGTCAAAGTTGAATATCAAATAGATGATGGCGAATGGGCAGAAACTCCTGTTTCTCGCACAGATGTTTGCCAATTTAGCGTTAAATATAGACTAAGTGCTGCAAACTATACAACAGAAACAAGCAACGCAATTACTTTTGTAATTCAAGAAGCATCGTTTGAGGGGCTTGTAACAACAGAAGATAGCGACAATGTAACATTCAGTAAACCTAAAAACGCGTATGTTGCAAGTTATGATGGACAAGCAAAAATGTTTAATGTTGTTGTTTCAAAAGATAACACTCAACTTGATGGAGTTGTAATAAAATACTCATGCGAGAGCGGTTCTGACAAAAACTGGGTAAGTGCTGAAGAGTTAAATATAAAAGAAGTTGGCACATATACAGTTTACTTCCAAGTGTCAAAAGCAAATTACACAACATACACATCTTCTAAAAAATTGATAATAGAAACAGCAAAATTTAATGAAGATAATATTTTGTTCAATGGCGAAACAGCAAAAAATGTTTTAGTAACATATAACGGAACAGAACAAAAACCAGTTGTAACTTATAGCGGTGCAGTTAATTACACAGTTCAATATTCGTTAGATAACAAAACTTGGCAAGATGACCCAGTAGGCTTTAAAGATGCAAACATGAATAATCAAATTTACTTTAAACTTACAGCAGAAAATTATACAGAATATAAAAGTTATTTCTACCTATCAATCAATAAAGCCAAATTTGACATCAATAAAATATTAAAAACTGGCACTTTTATTTATGATGGCAAAGAACACGCATTTGTAGTGTCATACGATGCAGAAGCATCTTTTGGCGAAGAAATAACAGTTGAATATAAACTATATGACGAAAACTGGACAACTGACCCTATCACAAAAACCGATGTAGGCTCATACACAGTTATATACAGACTAAAAGCAAACAATTTTGAAACCTACGATAGTTCTGTAGAAGGCAGTGACACCTTTGGTCAGTTTGATATTGTAAGCGAATAATAACGCAAAAACTGCCAAATTCAAAAAAACATAGAAAAATAAATCTAAAAAAACTAACCTTAGTAGGCTAGTAAAAAAAATTAGACAATAAGCAAAAAAAATACATAGGTTAATTCCAAAGTAAACGATAAAAAAGGAGATAAATTTCCGCGTTTACTTTTGGAATTAATTTAATTAAAAAGTATTAAAATATTATTGACAACTTGGCGGGGTGTGTGCTATATTATGGGTAATAGCATTCTTTTGGGTGCTTTTTTTAAGGAGAAAACAATATGGCAAATCCATCTAGAACACACATCACTCTTGCTTGCACAGAGTGTAAAGAAAGAAATTACGCAACATCTAAAAACAAAAGAAACAATCCAGACAGAGTTGAAATTACAAAATTCTGCCCACGTTGCAACAAACGCACTGTTCATAAAGAAACTAAGTAATTTGTTTTAGTTTTAACATGTTTTAATAAGGGTAAAATTTATAGCAAATTTATGCCTAGTTAAAAAGAATTAAAGCATGTTACTTTAAGTGAAAATTACTTAACTTTAAATATGTGAAGTTAAAATTTTAAGGAGTATTTATGACATATTTAATCGATGAGATTGAAGAAGAACAAAAAGAACAGTTAACTCCACAAGAAGAGGTTGTTGTTGAAGAAGCAAATGATGCTCTTGAAACTGTAAAGCCTGTTTCAAATTCAAACAGTGGCAAAAAAGAAAAGGTTAAAAAATCGGGCAAGGTTAAAGCAACCGTTAGCGAACTTAAAAAAGTTACTTGGCCAACCTTTGGCAAGGTAGTTAAACAAACGGTTGTTGTTTTGTCGGTTACTTTTATATTTTTGCTTGTTGTTATTGGAATAGACCAACTTTTATATTTACTTTATAGCTTATTAACAAAAAATATGTAGGAGAACTGTTATGGAAAACGAAAATATGGAAAACGCAAAGTGGTATGTTTTACACACTTACTCTGGATATGAAAATGTAGCCAAAGAAAATTTGGAGCAAATGGCACTTAACCACAACTTAACAAACCGCATTTTTGATGTTATCATTCCTATGGAAGATGTAATTGAAGAAAAAAACGGCAAAAAAAAGTTGGTTCAACGCAAAGTTATGCCTGGCTATTTGCTTGTTAAAATGATTTATGGTGACGACATTTGGCACAATGTTATCAGAACTCGTGGCATCACAGGTTTTACAGGTCCTAAAGGTCGTCCACTAGACTTAACCCCAGAAGAGGTTGCAAGACTCAGACTTGAAAAACAAAGAATAGAAGTTGACCTTGCTGAGGGTGACAGAGTTGAAGTTGTAGACGGTCCACTTAACACCATGATTGGTGATGTTGTATCGGTTGACGCCGAAAACTCTCGTGCCAAAGTCAAAGTTGAGATGTTTGGCAGAGAAACAATGGTTGACTTAGATTATGAGCAACTTCGCAAAATTCAAGACTAATTGATTTTTGCAACTTAATTTGGTTTAATCAAACTTTATGTTTGTTTAAATATATATCGTGGGAGAGGCGTAAATCTTACACGCGCCTTGCTAAAACCACACAAGGAGGATATTACAATGGCTGTAAGAAAAATCAATGCAATTGTTAAATTACAATTGCCTGCTGGTAAAGCCACACCAGGACCTCCAGTAGGTTCATCTTTAGGACCTCACGGAATTAACATTGCGGCATTTACCAAAGAATTTAATGATAGAACTGCAAAAGACGCAGGTCTTATCATCCCTGTGGTAATCACAATTTACCAAGACAGGTCATTTGACTTCGTGCTTAAAACTCCACCAGCTGCCGTTTTAATTAAAAAGGCACTTGGAATTGAGTCTGGTTCAGGCACACCAAACAGAACAAAAGTCGGAAAACTCACTATGGATCAAGTTAAGGCTATTGCTGAAACAAAAATGCCAGACTTGAACGCATCTTCAGTTGAACAAGCAATGCAAATGATTATTGGCACTGCTAAATCAATGGGTGTTACTGTAGAAGGTTAGTGGAAGAATTGTTAAGTCAATTCGTTAAAACCACAGGAGGTTTTTATGAAACAAGGTAAAAGATATACTGAAGCTGCTAAACAAGTAGAAAAAAATAAACTCTACGAAGTTGCAGACGGTATTGACCTAGCAGTTAATACTGCTAAAGCAAAATTTGATGAATCTGTAGAACTTCACATTCGTCTTGGTGTTGATGGCAGAAATGCAGACCAACAAGTTCGTGGCGTTGTTGTTCTTCCTAACGGAACTGGTAAATCTGTTAAGGTTTTGGTTATCGCTAGAGGAGAAAAAGCAGATGAAGCAGCAAAAGCTGGCGCAGACTATGTTGGCGCAGAAGAAATTGTTGCTAAAATTCAAAATGAAAACTGGTTAGACTTTGACGTTTGTATCACAACTCCAGATATGATGGGTGTTGTTGGACGTATTGCAAGAGTTTTAGGACCTAAAGGCTTAATGCCAAACCCTAAAAGCGGTACTGTTACAATGGACGTAACTAAAGCAATCAACGATGTTAAAGCTGGTAAAGTTGAATATCGTTTGGACAAAACAAACAATGTTCACGTAATCATTGGTAAAGTAAGTTTTGGTAAAGAAAAATTACTTGAAAACTACGAAGCTTTAATGAACGCTATCATCAAAGCAAAACCAGCTGCTGCAAAAGGACAATATATTAAAAATGTTACTGTTGCAACAAGCATGGGCCCTGGCATTAAATTAAATGCAAGAAGTTAATTATAATTATCAGAAGTAGTTTATATCAAACCTAAAAAATGTCGAACATCTGTTCGGCATTTTTTATAATTTTTTTAAAACATGCCCATTGACAAGCGTGCGGTTTGGTGTTAAATTAAAAGCATAAAGGGGTGTATTTTATGATTTTAGATAAAGAATTGTATATTTCTATGGTAAGAGAAATGTTTCCAAAAGCTAACGAGTTTAATTTAAGGCTATTAAGTCAAGACACATTTCATAGATACAATGTTACATATCATAGTTGTGATGAAAAATGGTTAAAAAAATATATATTAGATAGGGTTTATACTGATTTTTGTGATTCGGTTGTAACCAGTGACATTCATGACTTTTTGGAGACTGACGACTTTAAGCAAATTGTTTCAGATTTTCAAAATCTTTTGGTTAGTTATTATATTGCATGGCAAATTGACAGATTGGACGAAAGAAGCATTAAAGTAAATGGAGTTGCAAATACGGTAAACACAATTGTTAATACCACAATAATAAACATGTCTAATTTTTATAACATGGATAAAGATGTGCTTGAGCAAATAACTTACGATAAAAGACCTGAATTATATGTAACTTTAAAACGTAAAATACAAAACAGAGGTCTTGAACTTTAAAAGGCTTACTGTGCCAAAATTTGGCTTATAGCATTTAAGCCAGATTTTTTTAAAAGGAGAATTTATGAAAAAACCTACAATAGCAATATGTTACGATTTTGACATGACGCTTTCACCAAAGAACATGCAAGAGTTTGGCTTTTTTGACGATTTGCATTGCACGGCAGACGATTTTTGGGCTATGCAAGACAAATTTATTAGGCAAAATGTGTCCGACCGCATGCTTGCAAACATGTACGCCATGGTGTACGAGGCAAAAAACAATGGCATAATTTTAACAAAAGAAAAGTTTAAAGAATATGGCAAAAAGATTGAACTTTTTAAAGGTGTAGAAACTTGGTTTGAGCGTATAAATGAGTATGGCAAAGAACTTGGTGTTAATGTTGAGCATTTTATAATTTCATCGGGAATTAAAGAAATGATAGAAGGCACATCAATTGCAAAGTATTTTAAAAAAATATATGCGTGCTCATACATATACAACGAGGCGGGCGAGCCAATTTGGCCAAGCATTTCGGTTAACTATACAAACAAGACGCAATATTTGTACAGAGTAAACAAAGGTTGTTTAGACGAGACCGACAACAGCATAAACGACATGCTAGACCACGAAAACAGACTTGTGCCATTTGAAAACATGATATACATTGGCGACAGTGAAACTGATATTCCTTGCATGAGGCTTGTTATGAAAAGCGGGGGCAAGGCAATTGGTGTTTACAAAAACAGCAAAAAGCAAAAGGAATATTTAAAAGACCTTTTAGCAAACAACAAAATTAACTACATTGCAGAGGCAGATTATTCCAAAGGCGAAATGCTAGAAACCATAGTTAAGGCTATTATAAAAAGCGACAAAATTAATTTTAATTTAAAGCAACTTTCAAAAGCACAAAAAAACACCTAAACAAAACGGGCGTGGTTGACTTTTGTATGTAAAAATAGTATTCTTTAACGAGAATACTTTTTTTGAGGTTAAAAATGATTATTTTAGAA
>CAVISZ010000145.1:24246-24930 GCA_963645585.1 uncultured Eubacteriales bacterium | reverse complement strand
GTTAGAAAATGACGAGCAAACCGAGCAGGCACTTATAAAAACACTTGCAGAAATAAACGAGCAAATAACCGATTTTAAAGTGGAGACTTTGCTTTCTGGCAAGTACGACTCGGGCAATGCAATTTTAACCTTGCATGCAGGTGCGGGTGGAACCGAGGCTCAAGATTGGGTGTCTATGTTGTATCGAATGTACACCATGTATGCCGACAAGCACGGCTTTTCGGTTAAAGTGTTAGACAGTCTTGACGGCGATGACGCAGGACTAAAAAGCATAACTTTTGAAGTAGATGGGCAAAATGCTTATGGCTACTTAAAATGCGAAAAAGGTGTGCATAGGCTTGTTAGAATTTCGCCTTTTGACGCAAACGCAAGGCGTCACACAAGTTTTGCAAGTCTTGACGTAATGCCTGTTTTAGATGACGCTCCAAACATAGAAATAAGACCTGAAGATTTAAAAATTGACACTTATCGTTCGTCAGGTGCGGGCGGGCAACACGTAAACAAAACCGAAAGCGCAATAAGAATTACGCACATTCCAACGGGAATTATTGTGGCATGTCAAAACGAGCGTAGCCAAATTCAAAACCGTGAAATGTGCATGAAAATGCTTTACTCCAAACTTGCTCAAAAAGCAGAAGAAGAGGAAATGGCAAAAGTGAACGATATACGTGGCGAGATTAAAAA
>CAVISZ010000145.1:18538-24236 GCA_963645585.1 uncultured Eubacteriales bacterium | reverse complement strand
AGTCAAATTAGGTCGTATGTTTTTCAGCCATACACCATGGTTAAAGACCATAGAACAAATTTTGAAAATTCCGACATTCAAAGCGTTATGAATGGAAATTTGCAACCGTTTATTAACGACTATTTGGTAAAATCGCGTTAAAAGGCAAAAATATGTATAAAGAATTAATGGATAAAAAATTAGAGGAAATAAAAAAGCAAAAAAGCGTTAAAATTTTGGCAATTGAGTCTAGTTGCGATGAAACAAGCGTCGCAATTGTAGAAAACGGAAGAAAGGTTTTGTCCTGCGTTATAGACACTCAAATAGAAATTCACAAACGCTTTGGAGGCGTTGTGCCAGAGGTGGCATCACGAAATCACATTTTGGCAATAGACAACGTTTGCAAAACAGCACTTATAGAGGCAAACTTGACCTTTGATGATATTGACGCAATTGCCGTAACCTATGGAGCAGGGCTTTTGGGAGCGTTGCTTGTTGGCGTTAATTATGCAAAAGGGCTTGCCTATGCACTTGGAAAACCACTTCTTGCAATCAATCACATAAAAGGACACATTGCAAGCAATTATATCTCGCATCAAGATTTAAAGCCTCCTTTTACTTGTCTTTTGGTAAGTGGCGGGCATACTGCAATTTTGGATGTTCAAACATACACCCATTTTACAAAAATTGGAGCAACGGTTGACGATGCCGTTGGTGAGGCGTTTGATAAAGTTGCAAGAATTATGGGGCTTTGCTATCCTGGTGGCGTAAGCATAGATAAATATGCAAAAGAGGGGCAAGCAAACATAGATTTTGCTCACAAAAATATTTTATCGGGAACATATAATTTTTCGTTTAGCGGAATTAAAACCGCGGTTATTAATTATGTTCACAACAAAGAGCAAAAAGGCGAAAAAATTAGCATTCCAGATGTAAGTGCAAGTTTTCAAAGTTTTGTTGTAAACGAACTTGCAAGCAAAACTTTAAAAGCAATGAAGGAAACAAATTCAAAAAAATTGGTTGTTGCGGGCGGTGTTTCTGCTAACTCGTACTTAAAAAAAGAGTTAACAGAAAAAAGTCAAGAACTTGGCTTTAAACTCTACATGCCAGAACTTAAATATTGCACCGACAATGCGGGCATGATTGGGTCTATGGCATACTTTGAACTAATGGACGGCTTAAAATGTGCAGATTTTTCGCTCACTGCAAAATCTACTTTGCCACTTTACAATTAAAAGGATAAAAAATGAAAAAAATTTTTACAAAAAAGAACCTAAAATATTTAAAAGACGCCCTTTTGGTTATTGTTGGCACATTTTTTATGGGCTTTTCTTTTAATGTGTTTTTGGACTCAAAACATATTTCGCCTAGCGGGTTTGCAGGGCTTTGTTCCATTTTGTCAAATGTGCTTGCTGAGCATTTAAATGTGCATATTCCAACCGCGGTGTTCTATCTTGGAATAAACGCTTTGCTTTTTATTCTGTCTCTCAAAAAAATGGGGCTTAACTTTGCAATCAACTCCGCAATTGGCGTTTTGGGCTATTCCGTTTTTATGGAAGTGTGCAAATTTGATATTGGTCTTGGCTCCGAAGATTTGCTTCTTTGTGCCATTTATGGCGGTGTTGTAATGGGCATTGGTCTTGGGCTTGTGTTTAGAGGTCACGGCTCAACGGGCGGAAGCGATATGCTTGCAAACATCTTGGGCAAAAAGTTTAAATTTTTAACCGTTGGCAATTTGGTGCTAATTGTGGATACAATTGTGGTTACTTTGTCGTTTGTTGCATATGGTGACTTAAAACTTTCGCTTTACTCGTTAATTTCTATTTACATTATGACAAAATTGTCCGATGTTATTGTGGCGGGCGTTCAGGGTGTTAGGGCATACTATATTATTTCTGCAAACTACGAAGAAATTTCAAATGCAATCATGACCGAACTAGAACGCGGTGTTACAGGCTTTGAGGCAGAGGGCATGTATTCTAAAAAACAACAAAAAGTTTTAATGACCGTTGTAACAAGAGCAGAAGTTGCAAAACTAAGACAAATTGTAACTTTAAAAGATAAGCACGCTTTTATGTATTCAACGCCAATCAGCGAGGCTATGGGCTATGGCTTTTTGCCTTTAGATGAATCAAAACCAAAAAAGAAAAACAAAAAACAAGGCACAAACATTCAAAATGAAACAAAGGTTGTTGATTTAGAACCAAATAGTCAAACTGAAACACAAAATTTGCAAAATGAAGTTAATGAGGCAAAGACTTTAAATCAAGAAACGGAAATTCAACTAGAAGAAAATGTTGAAGAATAAAAAAGCAAAACGTTTTAGTTTATAAAAGTTTTGCACTTACTGTTATTTTAATATGCAAAAATTAAATAATGCAAAACTGAATTTTTCACCAATGACTGCTGTTTGAGGTTGTTCTAACATGTTAAAAATTTAATAATGCAAAACCCCGCACAAAAGTGTTTAAACTTTTGTGCGGGGTTTTTAAAGAAAAACTATGTGTATTGTCGTCACGATTTTGAATGCAAACTATGTGATGTTGCTTTGTTTATTATATTCACAAAGCAATTTGTTTTAGGCAAAAATGTTGTAAATAATGGCATTGTTGATTAAACATCAGTTATTTTACTTGTTTTGTTTTAAAAACATCTTTAATTCTGTGCTCTACTAGCTGTGTTACATCTTGTTTTGCTTTTCCTAAATATTTTCTCATATCAATTTCGCTAGGGTTTTCGGCTAGATATTTTCTTACGGCAAGAGTAATTGTCATTCGTATGTCGCTATCTTGGTTTATTTTAACAATGTGGTGTTTTGTGGAAACCTCATTTAAAATTTCTTCAGGCACGCCTTTAGCACTTTTTAAATTGCCACCATATTTTAAAATTTCATCTCTTGTGACCTCTGGCACGCTAGAAGCACCATGCAAAACTAGAGGCATGTGAGGAATTGCTTTTTCTATCTTGCTCAAAATGTCGGTTCTAATTTTTGCCTCGCCAGCAAACTTGTTTACTCCGTGACTTGTGCCAATTGCAATTGCAAGCGAGTCCACACCCGTTTGCATAACAAATTGTTTTGCTTCTTTTGGGTCGGTGAACAAATGTTCACTAGACGAAACATTGTCCTCCACGCCTTTTAGTCTGCCAAGTTCGGCTTCAACTTGTACACCTTTTTTGTGGGCATAATCAACAACCGATTTTGTAAGTTTTACATTTTCTTCAAAGGGTAGGCTAGACGCGTCAATCATGACAGAATCAAATCCACATTTTATTGCAGTTTTACACATCTGCAAACTTTTGCCGTGGTCCAAATGTACAAAAAATGGAACGGTGTATTTTTTTCTGGCACCTTTAATTATTTCTTTTAAAAAGTCAAACCCCATGTACGAAAATGCACTTTCGCTAACGGCAACAATAACTGGAGTGTTTAAATTTTGGGCTGAGTCTAAAATTGCAGTTAAACTTTCCAAATTTACAAAATTAAATGCGCCAATGGCATATTTGCGTTTTAGGGCGTCTTGATATAATTCTTGTAATTTCATTTTAATTTCCTTTTAATTATTTAATTAATTTAATTGTAGCATTTTAGACAAAAAATTCAAAATATATTATTTATTTTTTGCATTTAATATATTATGAAAAAATTTATTTGTATATTTTTAACAATATTTTGTGTAATTATTTTTGCAGGTTGCTCTAATTCTTTGAGCAATATAATAAAAGATAACATGTCAGACATGCGAATTAATTTTTTTGAGGGCGAAAACAATTTGTTTTTTGCCGACCTTTCTTGTGGTTACAGGGAAGAAACCTTTGCATATGACGGCATAAGCACCGCTAAAAAGCAGTGCGGAGTGCTATCGGTAGAGTTTAAAAACACATATTCATACTCGCAAATTTCGGTTACTGTAAATATTGACGGAAATAAAAAAGACTATGTTTTAGAGCGTAGTCCTTTTGAAAATAAATATATGGTTGATTTAGAAAAAATTATTGAAAATGACAAAATAATTGAAATTAATTTAAAAAATCAATTAGATATTTGCACATTAAAATGCGTTTCAAATTCTTGGAATATTCAATATGAAAAAGCAATTGAAATTGGTGTTAAAAAATATCAAACCGAATTAGAAAAATTATATTTTAATGGCAAATTAAATGCCGAAGGGTATTTAAAAATTATTAGTAAACCTAATTATGATAAAAAATTTTGGTATTTTAGTTTTATTGACAAAGCGTCCAATTCAAAAAGTATGTTAATTGATGTTTCAACAGGCGAAATAACCATAAACGAGAAAAAATAGTTTTTAGTGCTCTAGCCATAATAAATAGCCAGTTGAATATTTAAAAAATTTTGCTAACATAATTAGACACTCAAAAAGAACAATTATTTATCTTTTTAATATTGCAAAATGTTTAAATTGCAAATTTAATGATTTATGTCAACTTGCTACAATTGACTCTTAATGCAGGTTTGTTGTATACTCCTATACAAAAAGGAGGACAACATGGCATATTCAACAAAAAAAGAACAAGAGCGTGCAATTCTTGTTGGAATTATTTATAGAAACAAAGAAGATGTTAACGCACAACTAAAAGAATTAGAAAGGCTTGCCGAAACCGCAGGCGTTGAAGTTTTGGGCAAAACCTATCAATTAATAAGAGAGGTGACCCCTGCAACTTTAATAGGTGAGGGCAAGGTAGAAGAAGTTAAAAACCTAAAGGAGCAAACAGGTGCCTCGCTTGTTATTTTTGACGGCGAACTTAGTGGCTCTCAAGCAAAAAATTTAAGCGATATTTTTGATTGCAAAGTAATTGACCGAATTACGTTAATTTTAGATATTTTTGCGGGCAGAGCAATTTCTAATGAGGGCAAACTTCAAGTTGAACTTGCTCAACTTAAATACAACTTGCCAAGGCTCTCTAGCATTCAAGGCACATCTGGGCGTTTTGGCTCGGGTGGCGTGGGCATGCGTGGTCCTGGTGAAACCAAACTTGAACTCAACAAGCGTATTGCTCAAGATAATATTTTAAAACTAGAAAAAGAAATTGCAAAAATTAAACAAAACAGAAGCGTGCAAAAAAAGAATCGCAACACAAGCGGTGTGTTTAAAGTTGCAATTGTTGGCTATACAAATGCTGGCAAAAGCACTCTTTTAAATTTGATAAGCAAAGCAGGCATATATGCCGATGACAAACTTTTTGCCACCCTAGACACAACAAGCCGTAATGTATTTTTAGATTATAACAAGCGTATTGTTCTCACCGACACAGTTGGCTTTATTAGCAAACTGCCACATAACTTGGTT
The DNA here is from genome assembly GCA_963645585.1 of uncultured Eubacteriales bacterium. Lineage (GTDB taxonomy): Bacteria > Bacillota > Clostridia > Christensenellales > UBA1242 > HGM11367. The sequence continues at coordinate 18,948 of CAVISZ010000145.1, read as the reverse complement.
GATGCTTTTTCTTCCACACTAGAAGAGGCAAAGGACGCAAATTTAATTTTGCATGTAATTGACGCGTCCAATGTTGACTATTTAAAACAAATAGAGGTTGTAGAAGAGGTGCTTAAACAAAACGACATAACCGCTCCAGTTATAAAAGTGTATAACAAGTGCGACCTTGTAAACACAGACGATTTTTCTGACGGCATTTGTATTTCTGCCAAAAAGAATGTTGGCATAGATAAACTAAAACAGGCAATTATGGATGTAATGTAAAAATAAAGTCTTTTAGTTGATAAAAAACAGAATATTTGCTTTAGCAGATGTTTTGTTTTTTTATTTTAAGCATTACAACTGTATGGTAAATTAAAAACTTTTTTGCTTTTAATGAATATATTTTAAAATTTTTTCTCTTCTTGTAA
>CAVISZ010000145.1:0-18528 GCA_963645585.1 uncultured Eubacteriales bacterium | reverse complement strand
ATATTATGATATGTAACAACCGAAAAAGAAATAATGCACAAAAGAATTTTCCATATGCAAACTTTTTAGCCGGCAGAAGTTTGGCATAAAGGGCACAAAAAATAAAAGGAGAGTTTAACATGAATTTCTTTGGTAATTTATTTGGCGGTAGAGGTTCTTCTTGCGGTGGCGGTAACGATTGCTATACTTGGATTTTGCTTTACTTGTTATTAACATCTTGCGGTTGTAACTTCAACATTTGTGACTTAATTAACAGTGACTGCATTAAAATCTTGTTGCTTATTTACTTATTAACAACTTGCTGTAAAGACAACGATGGTTGCGGTTGCAGAGGCTAATACATAATTTTGCTACATAAAATTTCCCCCAAAGGCTCTAAAAAGTCTTTGGGGGAAGTTTTTTGCTTGAATCTATTTCGCTTTAGTTTCGTTCTAAGCAAAGAGATTGTTAGAAGCCTTCGCTCCCGTGCCTGAGGGAGCTGGCTACTAAATTTTGAAAAAATTTGTAGACTGAGGGGTTATCCTGCTTTATTGCAAAAACTTTGATTATATAAAAGTTTAATTAAAAAAATAACAATTGCTATTCACATAAAAATTTATAAATAAAACCCATTTATTTTTTCAATAGGCAGGATAACCCCTCAGTCAGTCTATTTTTCTTGCGAAAAAGTCGACTGCCAGCTCCCCTGACAGGGAGCAAAGGTCTATAAATCACCAAAGTTAGAGAGAATTAAGCCCTAAAATTTACCCTTAAATCTCCCCAACTCAAAAAAAATACCCCATTTTTCAAAAAAATGAAAAAATTAGTTGACTTCTCCCCCCCCCGCGATAAAATGAATGCAAGACAAAGGGGGAGAATATAAATGAAAAGAAAACCAAAATTAAGCCTAATTGTTAACATATCAGTAATTTGCTTATGCGTATGTGCCATAGCCATTGGTGTGTACTCGGTTAAAAACGCAAGTTTAAGCGTAAGCGGTACAATTGGCTTTAACGCACATGACTGTTCAGTAAAAATCACCGCAACAACCACAAGTGCAGATGAGGCAAATAGCAAAATGGTAACATCAGATGCAAAATCAATCACACTTGGTGCCAAAGACACAACAAACTCAACAGATGACAACCAAATTTTAACAACCAATACGGGTGAGTTGAGTTTTGGTAGTTTGTTATTTAGTGACCTAATTGACGGTGGCGATGTCATAACAATATCATTAAAAATAGAGAACTTGTCAGAGTTCAAAATTACTGCCAACACACCCGCACCAAGTTTAGCAACTGCAGTAGCAGGTGTTTCTTGCGAGACGACAGCATATAAGTTTAACCTAGACGCAGGAGCAAGTAAAGATGTAACAATGACATTAACACTTGCCGACATAGCCAATGCGTCAAGCATAACTTCTAATAAGTTTACAATAAGTTTAAGTTTTGAAAAATTTGTGCCTATAAAAGTTCAAACTGCAAGTGATTTTAGACATTATACAAGCGTAATGGGAGAATATAGTGAAACATCAAGAAGTTATTTGGAGATGGGTAGCACAACAGTGAATGGTGAAACCAAAAATTTACGTTGGTTAATTTTTGCACAAGGTGACGCTGACGGCAATAACATGAGCTCGGTAACAGGAACAGTGGCAACTGATTCAAATGGTTACTTAACTTCAGGTACTTATTGGTTTATTAGTGAGTTGGCTTTAGATGCACAAGCATTTAAATCTGACGGGAGTAGCAATGTTTATAATACTAGCGATATTAAAAAATATATAAATGGTGATTATTTAACTAACTATAACATATCATACAGTGAAATATACTCAAAAATATTTCCAAGAGACCTGTTGGATGATAACATAGGTGAAAATGCCAATTCAGAAGTTGGTGCTTTTGAAACCACAAATAATCAAAAACTTTGGCTTTTATCGATGGCAGAAAAATCATATTTAGGCGATATGTTAGTGGCTGGCAATTCGGGAGGTTTTCCTAATTATTGGTGGACTCGTTCGCCTGTTAGTGGGCATGATAATAAAGTATGGTATGTGTCTGATGAGGGAGGTTGTTACTATGGAGGTTTTGATGCTACAGGAAATAGCGGTGTTCGCCCAGCGTTCCAAATAACAATTTAAAATAATGATTATAAAGAGAATGAAAAATTAATCACAAATTTTAAACACTTTGCTTTTTATTTAAAGCAGGGTGTTTTTTGTAGCGTGTTTTTGACCTTTTATGTTATTGACCTTGCATTTTAACTTAGCGTCACCTTATGAGCACGGGTGGGGATTTGTGTGTTTTTAGAAAAACTTTTTACAAAAGCAAAAGAATTTAGAGCAATGCTAGACGCAACTATTAATAATTTGCATGTATGTGTGCATGTGCGTATGCAAGTCCGCCTGCCCGCGGGCGCATGCACATATGTGCGTCATGTGCGTACTCGGGTGTGAGTGTGTGTATGTGCGTGTGCATGCGTGTGCGAGTATGCGTACGTGCGGGCGCGTAAAATTTTAAACTTTTTTGATAAAAGTGGTTGACAAAGGGCGGGCAAGTATGATACTATCTATCGACTACGGAAAAATCTCGGGTTGAAACACAAGGTTACTTTTATTTAAGCAATCAATAAAAGAGAATTTGTGCGGACAAGTTTAGGCTTTTGACCTAAGCGACTAATAACGCTTTTTGTGGCTTTAATAATTAGGACTTTAGTCACTAACAAAAAGAGTTTGTTTTAATAATAATCAATAATAAGTAGTTATGGTTTTAATATCACAATTATTCATTATTAATTATTCATTGGCAGTTCCTCTTTTTTTATTGCTCGTAGGGTTGCGAACACACGGCATAGTGTTCCAATTAGTGCAAAAAAGAACAAAGTTATTAGTTAGGTTATTACAGGAGGATATAAAATTTTATGGCAACAAAGCAAAAAATCAGAATCAAAGTTAAATCTTACGACCACGTTTTGCTTGACAGTGCAGTTGAAAAAATTATCAACACTGCCGAAAAGAACGGTGCCAAAGTGGTAGGTCCTATTGCACTTCCAACAAGAAAAGAAGTTGTAACAGTTATCCGTTCACCACACAAACACAAAGATAGTCGTGAACAATTTGAATCTAGAACTCACCAAAGAATGATTGATATTTATCCAACCAATTCTAAGACAATAGATTCATTTATGAAAATAGATTTACCTGCAGGTGTTGACATCAACATCAAACTATAATCAAACTAAAAGGAAGGAGAAGTAAATGAAAAAAGCAATTATAGGTAAAAAACTTGGTATGACTCAAATCTTCACTACCGATGGTTTGGTTGTTCCAGTTACAGTCGTTGAGGCTGGCCCTTGCACAGTCGTTCAAAAAAAGACTGAAGAAAAAGAAGGCTACAATTGTGTGGTTGTTGCTTTCCAAGAACAAAAAGAAAACAGAGTTAACAAAGCTCAATTGGGCGTTTACAAAAAAGCAAACGTTCCTGCACACAGAATTTTAAGAGAACTTAAATTAGACAATGCTCGTGAATTTGAAATCGGCAAAGACATCACTTGTGATATCTTTGAAGAAAACGACAAAGTTGACGTTACTGGTTTAACCAGAGGTCGCGGTTTCACAGGCGTTATCCAAAGATGGAATCAACACAGATTAAAAATGACTCACGGTGTATCACTTGTACACAGAGAAGTTGGTTCAATGAGTGCAAACTCAACTCCATCAAGAGTTTTCAAAAACAAACATATGCCAGGCCAATATGGTCACGAGCAAGTAACAATCCAAAACTTGGAAATTGTTAAAGTCGATACTGCCCGTAACATTCTTTTAATTAAAGGTTGCTTGCCAGGTCCTAGAGGCACAATCGTTACAATTAAAGAAAGTGTTAAAGCTTAAGAGGTGACGATAATATGAAAGCAAAAGTATATAATATGCAAAATGCCGAAGTTGCAGAAATTGAATTAAACGATTCAGTTTTTGGTGCAGAGTATAACGAAGCACTTATTCACGAAGTAATCGTTGCTCAAGACGCAAATCTTCGTCAAGGAACAAAAAGCGCTTTAACTAGATCAGAAGTTAGAGGTCATGCTAAAAAACCTTGGAAGCAAAAACACACAGGACATGCTCGTCAAGGCTCTACTAAAGGCCCACAATTTGTTGGCGGTGGCGTGGTATTTGCTCCAAAACCAAGAGATTTTTCTAAAAAGGTAAACAAATTTGCTAAACGTACTGCTTTGGTTTCTGCTCTTTCTCAAAAATTAGCACAAAACGAAGTTGTTATCTTAGACAAATTTGCTTTAGACTCAGTAAAAACAAAAGAAGTACAAAAATTCTTAGATACTTTCAAATTCGATAAAACCGTTTGCGTTGTATTAAATGAGAAAAATGATGACGTTTTACGCGCATCTAACAATATCCAAAGAGTTGATGTTACTACTGCAAACCTTTTAAATGTCAGCGAAATTGTTAAAAACAAACAAGTTGTTTTAACACTAGACGCTGTTAAATCAATCGAGGAGGCTTACGCAGAATAATGAAAGCACACGATATTATTATTAAACCTATTTTAACAGAAAAAAGTTACAAAGGTTTGGCTAACAAAGTTTATACTTTTAAAGTTGCAAAAGATGCAAACAAAGTAGAAATTAGAAAAGCCATTGAGGAAATCTTTGATGTTAAAGTAGAAAAAGTAAACACCTTAAACGTTAAAGGTAGAACAAAAACACAAAACACTAAACGCGGAAGAACAGTTGGTAAAACTAGCGACTACAAAAAAGCAATCGTTACTTTAACCAAAGACAGCAAAACAATTGCTTTCTTCGACAGTTTACAATAAAAGGAGTTAATTAGTTATGATTAGAAATAGAAAACCTACATCTGCAGGCTCTAGAAGCTACTCAACATTGACTTTTGAAGAAGTAACTAAAACCGCTCCTGAAAAATCATTAGTAGTTTCTTTAAAGAAAACTGCAGGCAGAAATGCACAAGGAAGAATCACTACTCGTCACATTGGCGGTGGTAACAGAAAAAAATACAGAATTATAGATTTCAAGAGAAATAAAGACAATGTACCTGCAAAAGTTGCAAGCATTGAATATGATCCAAATCGTTCAGCTTTTATTGCTCTTTTAAACTATGCTGATGGCGAAAAACGTTACATTTTAGCACCAGTTGGTTTAAATGTTGGCGATGTTGTTATGAGCGGTGAAAATGCAGAAATCAAAGTTGGTAACACACTTCCACTTAAAAACATCCCTGTTGGTACTGTTGTTCACAACGTAGAACTTGATGCAGGCAGAGGCGGTAAAATGGGTCGTTCTGCTGGTATGGAAATCAGCCTTATGGCTAAAGAGGGCGCTTATGCAACCTTAAGACTTCCATCTGGTGAAATGAGAAAAGTTTTACTTACTTGCCGTGCAACTATCGGTACTGTTGGTAACACAGATCACGAGCTTGTTTCTTTAGGTAAAGCAGGCCGTAAACGTCACATGGGCGTTAGACCATCTGTTCGTGGTGTTGTTATGAACCCTAACGATCACCCACACGGCGGTGGTGAAGGTAAATCTCCAGTTGGTATGGCTTCGCCAGTTACTCCTTGGGGTAAACCTGCTCTTGGCTATAAGACAAGAAAATCTAAAAAGTCGTCTAGCAAGTTAATTGTTAAGAGAAGAACTAAATAAGGAGACTGATTAAAGTTATGAGTAGAAGTTTAAAGAAAAAACCTTATGTCTTTTCAAAATTATTGAAAAGAGTTGAAGAAATGAATAAGTCTGGTAACAAAAAACCTATTAAAACTTGGTCACGTTCTTCTACAATTTATCCTGAATTTGTTGGATTTACTTTTGCCGTTCACAACGGTAAAAAACACATCCCAGTTTACTGCACATCAGAAATGGTTGGCCACAAACTTGGCGAATTTGCTCCAACAAGAACCTTTAAAGGTCACGCAGGTCAAAAGTCGGCAACTACAGCAAAGGCTGGAAAATAAGAGGTAAAATATGGCAACTAGAATTAGAGAAAAAGCGTTAACAAGAGCAAAAAATGCAGACCAAAGAGCATTTGCTACTGTTAAATATGTTAGAATGAGCCCTTCAAAAGTTAGAATTACTCTTGATACAATCAGAGGTAAAAAAGTTGAAGAAGCTATAGCAATTTTATCAAACCAAACAACTGCAGCAGCAGAAGTTTGCTTAAAACTTGTTAAATCAGCACTTGCAAATGCTGAAAACAATAAAGGTTTAAACAAATCTGACCTTATTGTTGATGAATGTTATGTTTGCCCTGGTCCAACTCTTAAACGTTTAGATATTCGTGCAAGAGGCAGAGCTAACAGATTATTAAAAAGAACATGTCACATCACAGTTTATCTTGATGGTGTAAAGGAATAAAGGAGGCAAAGTATGGGACAAAAAGTTAGCCCAATCGGGCTTAGAGTTGGTATTAACAAACCTTGGGATTCTACTTGGTATGCTAGTAAAGAAGACTTTGCTAAATTTCTTCTTGAAGACAACAAAATTAGAAAATTCTTAAATAAAGAATATGCTCAAGCTTCAATATCAAAAATTGAAATTGAAAGAACTAAAGAAAAATTAGTAGTAAACATCTACACTGGTCGTCCAGCAGTTTTAATCGGACAAAAAGGTGCAAATGTTGAAATTATCAAAAAACAACTTTCTAAAATTATTAATCCAACAAAAAATTTGTTTATTAATATTAAAGAAGTTAAAAAAGTTGACTTAGATGCTCAACTTGTTGCAGAAGGCGTAGCACAACAACTTGAAAAACGTGTTACTTTCCGCCGTGCTTTAAAACAAGCAATTCAAAAAGTTATGAAAGCAGGCGCTAAAGGTTGCAAAGTTCAAGTTAGCGGTGTTGTTGATGGTGCAAACACTATTGCAAGAACCGAACGCTACATGGAAGGCTCACTTCCACTTCAAACAATCCGTGCAGATATTGACTACGGCACAACCGCAGCTTACACAAACTATGGTAAACTTGGCGTTAAATGCTGGATTTATAAAGGCGATATCCTTGGCACAAAAGACGAACTAAAGGAGGAAAAGCCAAATGTTAATGCCTAAGAGAGTAAAAAGAAGACGTGTTCAACGTGGTCGTATGACTGGTAAATGCACTCGTGGCAATAAACTTGCTTACGGCGAGTATGGTTTAATTTCTTTAGATCCATGCCAAATCAAATCTAATCAAATCGAAGCAGCCCGTGTTGCTATGACAAGATTTATCAAACGTGGTGGTAAAGTTTGGATTGACATTTTCCCAGACACCCCAGTTACTAAAAAACCTGCAGAAACTCGTATGGGTTCTGGTAAAGGTAGCCCTGAGTTCTGGGTTGCAAAAGTTAAACCAGGCAGAGTTTTATTTGAAATTGCTGAAGTTCCAGAAGCAACTGCTAGAGAAGCTTTAAGACTTGCTGGACACAAACTTCCATGCAAAGTAAAATTTGTTAAAAAAGCAGATTTAGAAGGAGGAGTTGAATAATGAAAGTAGCAGAAATAAGAGCTATGAGCGAAGATGAACTTAATGCTAAATTAAAATCACTAAAAGCAGAATTATTCAATCTTCGTTTCGCACAAGCAACAGGAAGTTTATCTAATCCTATGCAACTTCACAACATTAAAAAAGATATTGCTAAAATCAATACAATATTAAGAGAAAGGAAGGCGTAAGTAATATGGAAAATATAGAAAGAAACAACCGCCCAACAAGACAAGGAACTGTTGTAAGCGCAGGAAAAATGGATAAAACAGTAGTTGTTAGCATTGTTGACAATGTTAAACACCCACTTTATAAAAAAGTCGTTAAAAGAACAACTAAATTCAAAGCTCACGATGAGAAAAATGAATGCGGACTTGGTGACGTTGTAGAAATTATGGAAACTCGTCACTTGTCTAAAGACAAATACTATCGCGTTGTTAGAATAGTTGAAAAGGCTAAGTAGGAGGTAGCAAGATATGGTACAACCACAAACTAGATTAAAAGTAGCCGACAACACTGGTGCAAAAGTTATTATGTGCATCAGAGTGCTTGGTGGCTCATTTAGAAGAAGTGGTAACATCGGTGATGTTATAATTGCTTCTGTTAAATCTGCTATCCCTGGTGGTAGCGTTAAAAAAGGCGATGTTGTTAAAGCAGTTATCGTTAGAACATCTAAAGGTTTACAAAGACCAGATGGTTCTTGCATCCGTTTTGATGACAATGCCGCAGTAATTATTGATGAACAAGGACAACCAAAAGGTACTCGTATCTTTGGGCCTATCGCAAGAGAGCTTCGTGACAAGGGTTATATGAAAATTATTTCACTTGCACCAGAAGTTATATAATAAAGGAGAAATAAAATGGCAAAATTATTTGTTAAAAAAGGTGATAAAGTTTTAGTTATCACTGGTAAAGATAAAGGCAAAACTGCTGATGTTTTAGAAGTTTCTCCAAAAACTGGTAAAGTTCTTGTAGATGGCGTAAACGTTGTTACTAAACATCAAAAACCAAAATCTCAACAAGACAAGGGCGGAATTGTTAAAAAATCTGCACCTATTGAGGCTTCAAACGTTATGGTAGTTTGCCCTGTTTGCGGAAAAGCAACAAGAGTTAAACACAAAGAAATTGAAGGAAAAAATGCACGTGCTTGTGCTAAATGCGGTGCATCTTTAGATAAAGCTTTTGTTAAAGCAACTAAAAAAGATGCTAAAAAAGCAGTAAAAGAAAGCAAAAAAGCTCAAAAAGAAGATAAAGGAGAATAGGAATAATGGATAAAGCAAGATTAAGCGTTATGTACAAAGAAACTGTTGTTCCAGCCCTAATCAAAGAGTTTGGCTACAAAAACATCAACGAAGTTCCAAAACTTGAAAAAATTGTTTTGAACATGGGTCTTGGTGAGGTTAAAGATAATTCTAAATCTTTCCAAATCGCTGTTGATGAGCTTACTGCAATCGCAGGTCAAAAAGCCGTTGCAACTGTTTCTAAAAAAGCAATCTCTAACTTCAAAGTTAGACAAGGTATGAAAATTGGCGCTAAAGTTACTTTAAGAGGTAACAGAATGTACGAATTCTTAGATAGATTAATTTCAATCGCTCTCCCTAGAGTTCGTGACTTTAAAGGCGTTAGCACAAAAGCCTTTGATGGCAAAGGCAATTATGCAATGGGAATTAAAGAACAACTTATTTTCCCAGAAATCTCTTATGATAAAATCGACAGAGTAAGAGGTTTAGATGTAGTATTCGTTACAAGTGCAAAGTCGGACGAAGAAGCAAAAGCATTGTTAAAATGCTTAGGCATTCCTTTTAGAAGATAAGGTGGAATAAAAAATGGCAAAAACATCATTAAAAGCAAAACAACAAAGAAAACAAAAGTTTTCAACTCGTGAATATACACGTTGTACAATTTGCGGACGTCCACACGCAGTTCTTAGAAAATACGGAATATGCAGAATTTGTTTTAGAGAATTAGCATCAAAAGGTGAAATCCCTGGTGTTAAAAAATCTAGTTGGTAGGAGGAAGAAAAACTTATGGTATTTACAGATCCAATCGCAGATATGCTAACTCGTATTCGTAACGGACTTACCGCACACTTAAAAGAAGTTAGCGTTCCTGCATCAAAAGAAAAACTTGCTATAGCAGATATCTTAGTTAAAGAAGGCTACATTGCAAGCTGTGACCAAAAAGAAGAAAATGGTCACAAAAACATGCTCATCACTTTAAAATACGATGAGAATGGCGAAAGCGTTATCCAAGGCATTAAAAGAATTTCTAAGCCTGGTCTTAGAGTTTATGCTCAAAAAGATAAACTTCCACAAGTTATATCTGGTCTTGGTATCGCAATCATTTCAACAAATAAAGGTATATTAACAGATAAACAAGCACGCTCTGCCAATGTTGGCGGTGAAGTGTTGGCGTTTGTATGGTAGGAGGAGATTATGTCAAGAATAGGTAGAAAAGAAATTATCGTTCCTGCTGGCGTAACTGCTTCTATATCAGGCAATGTTGTTACAGTTAAAGGTAAACTTGGCGAACTTAGTCAAGAAGTTGATAAGTTAATCACAGTTCACATTGCAGATGGCAAAATTGCACTTACAAGAGCAAACGATGAAAATGAAACAAAAGCAAAACACGGGCTTTACAGAGCTTTAATTGCTAACATGGTTCATGGCGTAAATGAAGGTTTTACAAAATCTTTAATTATCGCTGGTGTTGGTTACAAAGCAGTTGTTAAAGGCAATGTTTTGGTACTTAGCTTAGGTTTCTCTCACGATGTTAACATGGATATTCCACAAGGCATCAAAGTTGAGTGCCCAAGTGCACTAGAAATTAAAGTTTCTGGCGCAAACAAAGAAGAAGTTGGTCAATTCTGCGCTAACATTAGAGCAGTTAGACCAGTTGAACCTTATCATGGTTACGGTGTTCACTACGCTGATGAAAAGGTTATTAGAAAAGTCGGAAAAACCGCTGCTAAAGGTAAAAAATAGGAGATAGGATAATATGTTAAGTAAAAGAGATAGAAATGCAGATAGAGTTAAAAGACACAATCGTGTAAGAAAAACAATTTCTGGCACTGCAGAATGTCCAAGACTATGTGTTTATAGAAGTAACGTTGGCATTTATGCTCAAGTTATTGATGATGTTAAAGGTTTAACACTTGTTAGCGCTTCTTCTATTGATAAAGATTTAGACCTTGCAGGTAAAAACAAAACAGAACAAGCAAGACTTGTAGGTGAAAAACTTGGCAAACTTGCCACTAACAAAGGCATCAAAAATGTTGTTTTTGATCGCGGTGGTTATTTATATACTGGACGTGTTCAGGCTCTTGCCGATGGCGCAAGAAGTGCTGGACTCGAGTTTTAGGAGTAAGTTATGGCAGAATTAGAAAAAGTTAAAAAAGATAGACCAAGAAGAGAAAGAGAAGAAAAACGCCGTGAAGATGACGGCTTTGACAAAGTTTTGGTTGCAGTTAGACGTGTAACCAAAGTTGTTAAAGGTGGTCGTACAATGCGTTTTAGCGCTATGGTTGTTGTTGGTGACCGTAAAGGTAGCGTAGGAATTGGAACTGGTAAAGCTGGTGAAGTTCCTGCAGCAATCGACAAAGCAACTGTTGCCGCTAAGAAAAACTTAGTTAAAATCTCAACTTGCGACACTACAATCCCACACGAAATCATTGGTAAATTTGGTGCAACTTCAGTTCACCTAATCCCTGCTAAACAAGGTACTGGTGTTATCGCTGGTGGTGCTGCTCGTTCTATTATTGAACTTGCAGGTATTAAAGATATCGTTACAAAACGTCACGGTTCTTCAAACAAAATCAACCTAGTTAAAGCAACTTTAAACGGTTTAAAATCACTTAGAACAAAAGAGCAAATCGCTGCTCGCCGTGGTTTAGCCGTTGAAGAGATATAGGAGGCAATTATGGCAGATAAACAATTAAAAGTAACTTATATCAGAAGCAAAATAGGTTATAATAAAGATCAAGCCAAAGTTTTAGAGGCTTTGGGCTTTACAAAATTAAATCAAACAAAAGTATTCCCAGACAATGCGTCAATTCGTGGTTCACTTTTCCATGTAAGACACCTTGTTAAAGTGGAAGAAATATAGGAGGAAACAATGGATATACAAACTCTTTCTCCAGCAAAAAATTCTAATCGCAAATCGTTTAGAGTTGGTAGAGGTTTGGGCTCAGGCCTTGGAAAAACAAGTGGTAAAGGACATAAAGGTCAAAACGCAAGATCAGGTGGCGGTGTTCGCCCAGGTTTTGAAGGTGGTCAACTTCCTTTAATCCGTAAACTTCCAATTCGTGGTTTTAACAACTACAACTTTAAAAAACAATATGCAACAGTTAATGTTGGCGATTTGGAACAGTTTGATGCAAACTCAGTTATTACACAAGAACTTTTATACGAAACAAGAGTTATTGGCAAAATGATGCCTTATGGCCTTAAAGTTTTAGGCGATGGCGAACTTACAAAACCATTAACTATCAAAGCTGCAAAATTCACAAAATCTGCAGTTGAAAAAATTGAAAAAGTCGGTGGCAAAACAGAGGTAATTTAATGTTTAAAACAATAATTGACGCTTTTAAAATAAAAGAAGTAAGACGTAAAATTTTAATTACGCTTCTTCTTTTGTTCCTATTCCGCGTTGGATGTTGGCTACCTATTCCAGGTATTTCTAAAGATGTTTTCAAAAACACTGTAGAGGCTGACCAAAACGGATTTTTAGGACTATTAAGTACGCTATCAGGTGGCGCATTATCCAATGCGTCAATTTTGGCTCTTGGTGTATCACCATACATTAACGCTTCTATTATTATCCAACTTTTGCAAGTTGCAATTCCTAGACTTGACGACATTGCAAAAAGTGGTGAAGATGGAAGAAAAAAAATAAACTTATACACTCGTATTGCAGCATTATTGCTTGCAATTGCACAAGCAATTGGCATAACCGTTTCGCTTTCTAATAGCGGTTTGTTTGATACAAGACTTTGGTCTGGTGCATGGGCAGGGTTTGCGCCTGTGTTTACAGTAATTGTTTTGGTTGCAGGTGCAATGTTTACAGTTTGGCTTGGTGAAAGAATTACAGAAACAGGTATTGGAAATGGATTATCACTTTTGATATTTGTTGGTATTCTTTCTTCAGCTGGTACTGCAATTTTGAGTGCTATAACAAAAATCTCTACAAAAATTGACTATTTGTGGAATTTGATTATTTTCTTTGTTGCAGTTATTATCGTATTTGCATTAATCATATTTATAGATGGTGCAGAACGAAAAATTCCTGTTCAATATGCAAAACAAGTAAAGGGCAGAAAAACTTACAACGGACAAAGCAACTGCATTCCTGTTAGAGTAAATGGTTCAGGTGTTATTCCTATCATCTTTGCAAGTGCAATTCTTTCGTTCCCATATATGCTAATTAGCATGTTCTGGCCAGATGCAGCCGAGGGTTACAACAAAATCTTAGGCTCTGGAACTTGGCTTTATATTGTTTTAACCGCACTTTTAATTTTATTCTTTACTTATTTCTATGCTCAAATAACATTTAAGCCAGAAGATATAAGCAAAAATATTCAACAAGGCGGTGGCTTTATAGAAGGCGTAAGACCAGGTAAAGACACAACAGCATTCTTGTCTAGAGTGTCTAAGCGCATAACTTTATTTGGTGCAATATTCTTAGCGTTTATTGCTCTTGTTCCATCTGTTGTGTTCACATTGGTTGGCGGTGACTTAACGATTTTAACCAGTGCATTTAGTGCAACAGGTATGATGATTGTTGTTTCTGTTGCTTTGGAATTCCAAAAACAACTAGAATCACAAATGATTACAAGAAACTATAAAGGCTTCTTAAATTAACCCAAATATTAAAAAAGAGTTATAATCTTAACCCAAATAACTCTTTTTTCACAAAAAGGTGCAAGCATTTAATCTGTTTGCACCATTTGTTGTGATTTAAGGCATACGCTTTGGAGGTAATTTTTATGAATATTGTTTTATTAGGTAAACCTGGTGCGGGTAAAGGATATGTTTCTAAATATTTGCAAGAAAAATATGGTTTTACGCACATATCAACAGGTGACCTTTGCAGAAAAAACATAAAAGAGAAAACAGAAGTTGGTTTGCTTCTTGAAGACTATTGTCAAAAAGGCTTGCTTGCTCCTATAGACTTAATTTTAAAAATGCTAAAGGAAGAGGTTTTAAGCCATAAAAATGAAAACATCATTTTTGACGGTTTTCCAAGAACTATTGAACAAGCAAAAGAACTTGAAAGCATAACAGATGTAAATTTGGTGCTTTTTGTTGATGTTGCTGATGCTACAATTTTGGAAAGAATTTCTAAACGTAGAGTTTGCCCAAAGTGCAATAAAATGTTTAGCATAGACGATGCAAAAGATGAAAAATGCACTAATTGCGGAGCAAACTTAATTGTAAGGGCAGACGACAATTTGGATGTTGCAAAAAACCGGCTTTTGATTTATGAAAAAGAAACTAAACCGCTTGTTGACTACTATAAGGCAAAAATTGTTGTGGTAGACAATTCAGGCAGTGTAGACAATACACATAAAATTTTAGACAACATAGCATCAAAGTTTTTAAAATAATAGGAGATTTGTATGATTTGTAGGTCTCAAGAAGACATAGATGGCATGATTCTTGCTGGCAAAATCACTGGCGAGGCATTAAATTATGCAGAAACTTTAATAAAACCAAATATTTCAACATTTGAACTTGACAAATTGATAGAAAAGTATATAATAGATAAAGGTGCAATTCCGTCTTTTTTGCATTATGATGGCTACCCTGCCAGCATATGCGCTTCGGTTAATAGCACAGTTGTGCATGGTATCCCTTCCGTAAATACCATCTTAAAGGAGGGCGATATTGTGAGCATCGATGTTGGTGCAATCATTAATGGCTATAATGGTGATGCTGCAAGAACATTTGCTGTGGGCAATATATCTGCAGAAAATGCAAGACTTGTAGAAGTTACCAAACAATGCTTTTTTGAGGGCATAAAACATTTGGCTATTGGCGAAAAACTCGGCAAACTTTCGCATGCAATTCAACAGCATGCAGAAAGCAATGGATATTCAGTTGTTCGTGAACTTGTTGGTCACGGCATTGGGCATGATATGCACGAATCTCCAGAAGTGCCAAACTATGGCTTGCCAACGCAAGGCATTAGAGTTAAAGAAGGAATGTGTCTAGCAATTGAGCCTATGATTAATATGGGACAACGCTATGTTTGGCTTAATGAGGACGGCTGGGGGATTGAAACCCGCGATGGAAAACCATCTGCTCATTATGAAAACACAGTTATTGTCACCAAAAACGGTATTGTTATTACAACACTTGTTGAGGGATATTAAAGTATGAAAATTGGCGACATTGTAATTTCTACTTATGGTCATGACATGGGTGAGTGGTATGTTGTTGAAGAAGTGCTAAATGAATATGTATTTCTTGTAAATGGCAAAAACAAACCTTTAGACAAACCTAAGAAGAAAAAGGTTAAACATGTTTTAACCACCAACTATTTTGCAAAAGACTTTGCCTTTAAAATGCAGTCTAAGCAAAATATTCAAAATGCTGAAATACGAAAGACTTTAAAATTTTTCAAAGAGCAAAATTAATAAGAGGAGAATGTATGTCAAAGGAAGATGTAATTGAATTTGAAGGCGTGGTAGAAGAAGTTTTGCCAAACACCGCATTTTTAGTTAAATTATCTAATGGACACACAATAACCGCGTACCTTTCTGGAAAATTAAGAATTAACTACATTAAAATTCTAGAAGGCGACAAAGTAAAAATCGAAATGAGTCCATATGACCTAACCAAAGGCAGAATTACTTGGCGCGGGAAAAATTAAACCTCTTGCAAAGGTAAAAAAGGAGAAATTTATGAAAGTAAGACCATCAGTAAAACCAATGTGCGATAAATGCAAAGTTATCAAAAGAAATGGTAAAGTAATGGTAATTTGCTCAAAAGATAAATCTCATAAACAAACACAAGGCTAAAATTGAGAGAAATCATTTGAAAATTGAAAATAACGCTCTATAAGTGCGGCTGGTAAAGAAATTTACTTATCTTATAGGCGAGAACATACATCACATAAAACAAAAATTTTTTGGAGGAAATAAAAAATATGGCAAGAATCGCTGGTGTCGATTTACCAAGAGAAAAAAGAATTGAAATCGGCTTAACCTATATTTACGGTATAGGCCGTGAAACTGCTAACAAAGTTTTAGCAGAAACTGGCATCAATCCAGATACACGCGTTAAAGATCTTGATGAAAACGATGTGGCTAAACTTAGAAACTATATTGAGCACAACCTTATTGTTGAGGGTGACTTGAGAAAAGAAGTTTCTATGAACATTAAAAGATTAACTGAAATTGGTTCATACAGAGGACTTCGTCACAGAAGAAATCTTCCTGTTCGTGGACAAAACACACGCAACAACTGCAGAACAAGAAAAGGCAAGAAAAAAGTCGTTAGCGGAAGTTCAAAGAAAGGTAAAGCTTAAGGAGAATAACAATGGCTGATAATAAAAAGTCAAAAAAGAAAAGAGTATCTAGAAATATTGATAAAGGACAAGTTCACATTAAAAGTTCTTTCAATAATACACTAGTAACATTTACAGATATGCAAGGTAATGCAATTTCTTGGGCATCATCTGGTAAATTTGGACTAAGAGGCTCAAAAAAGAGCACTCCATTTGCAGCTCAACAATCTGTTGAAGATGCAGCAAAAGTCGCTTTGGAAAACGGTATCAAATCTGTTGAAGTTTACGTAAAAGGCCCAGGCAATGGTCGTGAGTCTGCTATCCGTTCACTTCAAACAATGGGTATTGCTGTTACACTTATTAAAGATGTTTCACCAATCGCTCACAATGGTTGCCGTCCACCAAAAATTAGAAGAGTTTAATTGGAGGAAATTGATATATGGCAAGATGTACTGGTGCAGATTGTAGAGAATGTCGCCGTGAAGGATGCAAATTGTTCCTTAAAGGCGAAAGATGCACAACAAAAAAATGTGCTATGGAAAGACGTCCTGTTGCTCCTGGTCAACACGGAGTATCAAGAAAAAAAGTTACTGAATATGGCACACAATTAAGAGAAAAACAAAAAGTTAAAAAAGCTTATGGTATCTTAGAAAAACAATTTAGAAGATATTATGACGAAGCAGAAAGAATGAAAGGCGTTACTGGTGAAAACATGCTTTCTTTAATTGAAAGACGTTTAGACAACGTTGTTTACAGAATGGGCATTGGCTCATCAAGAAAAGAAAGCCGTCAAATAGTAAACCACTGCCAAATTACAGTTAATGGCAGAACAGTTAATATTCCTTCTTACCAAGTTAAAGTTGGTGATGTTATTGCTGTTAAAGAAAACAAACGCGAACTTGAAATGTTTAAACAACTCAAAGATATGAAAATGGTTATGCCTAAATGGTTAGAGTTCAATACAGAAACTTTAACAGGCAAAATCTTAGCATTACCTGCAAGAGATGATATTGATTTAAGCATAAAAGAACATTTGATAATCGAGTTATATTCAAGATAGTAGGAGGAACAATTAGTTATGATGGAAATGGAAAAACCAAGAATCACTTGCGAAGAAACAGAGGGTGGTTCATACGCACGTTTTATAGTAGAGCCTCTTGAAAAAGGCTACGGCATTACCCTTGGCAATGCAATGAGAAGAACTCTTCTCTCTAGCCTTCCAGGCGTTGCACCAATCGCTATAAGAATTACTGGTGTTATGCACGAGTTTTCTAGCGTTCCTGGTGTTACTGAGGACGTTGTTGATATCATACTTAACTTAAAATACCTTGCATTAAAAACAGACAACACAAACAAAGATTTTAACACAACATTATATTTAAGACACAAAGGTGCAGGCGAAGTTAAAGCTTCTGATTTTGAATCAAATAGCGAAATCGAAATCTTGAACCCAGAACTTCACATTTGCACATGTGATGATGATGCAAACTTTGAACTTGAGTTGTATATTGGTAGAGGTAGAGGTTATGTTCCTAACAATATCAATAAAGAAAAACTTCCTTCAGCAGATTATATAGCAATGGATAGTTTATTCTCTCCAGTTAAAAAAGTTAACTACGCAGTAGAAAGTACCCGTGTTGGTCAAAGCATTGACTTTGATAAATTAACTTTGGAAGTAGAAACAGACGGAACTGTTACTGCTCGTGAAATTGTAAGCCTTGCAGGCAAAATCATCAACGAGCACGTAAACTTGTTTATTGAACTTTGTGACAATATGAGCGATATGCAAATTATGGTTTCTAAAGAAGAGGACGAACAAGTTAAAGTTTTAGAGATGCCTATTGAAGAAATGGACTTATCTGTAAGATCATATAACTGCTTAAAAAGAGCAAACATAAACACTGTTGACGATTTAACTAAAAAATCTAAGAGTGATATGTTAAAGGTTAGAAACCTTGGCTTAAAATCTATAGAAGAGGTTGTTGCTAAACTTCAAACCTATGGTTTGGGTCTACGCAATGATGAAGAATAAAAGGAGAAAACAATGGCTAACAGCAAATTAGGTAGACCTAGTAAAGAAAGAATGGCTGTTCTTAGAAACCAAGTAAGCTACTTACTATGGTACGGAAGAATTGAAACAACTGTTGCTAAAGCAAAAGCAGTTGCTTCTAAAGCTGAAAAAATCTTAACTCTTGCAATCAATAACTATCAAGATAACGTAACTGTTAAAAAAACTGTTACAGTTGATGGTAAAAAAGTTGAAAAAGAAGTTGTTAACGATGGCGTAAACAAACTTAATGCAAGACGTAAAATGATGGCTTTCTTATATGACTTAGAAGAACAACGTGGCGAAAAAGAAAAACTTGCAGACTTTAAAGCAAGAACAGACGGAGTTAATCACGCTTTAATTGAAAAAATCTTTAACGTATATGCTCCAAAATACGCTGAACGTGCAAAAGAAGTTGGTAACTTTGGTGGTTACACTCGCGTTATCAAAACTGGTGCTCGTAGAGGTGATGCCGCAGAAATGGCAATCGTTGAATTAATTT
>CAVISZ010000144.1:0-10049 GCA_963645585.1 uncultured Eubacteriales bacterium | reverse complement strand
CATGAAGAGAGTTTTAATTATTTTCGCAATTTGTTTCGCCTCTATTGTTGGTTTAATTGGAGGTGTTTTTGGCGTAAAATATTTGAAAGGAGATTTTAATGAAGTCCCTGTAAACCCAGAGACAATTGCCTTTGAACTGAGCGAATATGATGTTACAGACAATTTTAAAATGACCATCACCACTCCAACCGAAGATGTGAACGTGACCAATGTAAAATTGTCTTTTACAAAAGGCACTCAATTCCATACCTATGGCAAGGGTTACATAACCGATAATGTTATCATCATTCCAGAAACAGTAAAACTTAACACTCCATTTGAAGTTAAACTTTACACAACAAGTGATTTAGAACTTGACGGCAAAGAGTGGATAAAGGGTGGCATTTCAAACATCATCGCCACATCTGAATGTATAACAACTCCAAAAACAAACACAAAAATTTGTGTTGATGTTCCAGTATATAAAACAGAAATGGTTTTGTTTAACGGAAAAGGTTCTGTTAAAACAACTTCAGATTTCAGAGATGTAATGTCCGCAATTGAACTTCAAAGCGGTCTTGCAAAAAGCGGAGATGTTACTTTTAACGCAGGCGACACATTTTACTTTGGCTTAAAGTATTATCCAGAGCGTAGTGCATACAAATATTCTAAAACAGTTTTAAATGAACAGCCACAAAGCACAAGCACTGCAGAAAAATATAAATATTCAACCAACTTGCTTGTTGAATATTACGATCAAATTGTTGCAAAAATTAATGAAATAAAACAAGCGGGTGGCACAGATTATTCTTTAAAACTGGACGCATTAAAAAATCTATTTGTTGGCGACGATGCTCAAAAAGATATAGATTTTCAAGAAATAATCAATACATATTCCGAAATTATCAATTTGGAAAAAGACAGCAATTCTCCAAGCGAATTTGCAAAATTTCTTCAAAACTTAAACACTCAATTTGAGAAAAACTTAAAATATTACACAGTTGAAGAAAGTTTGGTTAACGAAAAATCTTTTGTAAACAAACTAGAAAGGGTGGCAGGAACCAACCTTTACAAACTTCAAGCAACAACCGATAGCACAAGTTTTTCTACAAGCGTTAATGTAAACCTATATTCTTACACTTTCACAAACGCATATTTAGAAAACCAAGTTATGACCGCTCATCCAGACGACTTGTTGCAGGCACTAGAAAACTACTACACGGAGTATGTTCAAAATGGCGAAAAATTTAGTGATAAAGTTGTAGACAAACAAACAACCAATTTCTCTATAACCGATGTTGATGTTGACACAATAACAATCAACGGCACAGTAAATGACTTTAAAACAAACTTTAGTCACACAATATATGCTTCAAAAGACGGCACAAATTCAAGCGATGCTTCTTACTTGAAATTAAATTTAAGTAACTCTAACATCTCGTCTGTAAATCTTCAAAACAAAGTGCTTAACATTGGAATAAGATTCCAAAAACGCATAGGCACAACATGGGGTGAGGCTCCAGAAGTTAAATTTGTTGACGGCAACTACAAAGAAGTGGAATATGAATACAACAAAGAAACATTCAAATGCTACTTGCCAATTGGCAATAAAAATAGTTACGACAACGCATATTGGAAAATAGCCATTGACGATTTTGAGTCAAGCGATAACTTAATAGAAATTCGCCCAGTAATCACTTACATTAAAAACGGCGAAGCAGTTGTTGTAAATAGCGATGCAAAATCCTTCAAGGTTTATAACTCTGTTGCAAATGAAGAACTTGTTAAATGGAATGATTTAAGCAACATCAACCTTGGCATTGTAAAACTCACAGGCGTTGTAGACATGAACGCAACAACCGAAGAGGGAACTGCCGACCCAACCAAAAATGTTTCTTATAACAAAGAAGTAGATTTATCTGCTCTTGTAAACATTCCAGAAACAAACAATTTCCAAACTTATAAATTCTTTATATATTCTGATAATGAAAATGAATATAGAATTTCAAGTTATTTTTATACTTTAGGCGAAGCAAAATCTTATACATTTAATGGCTTAACAAAAAGACTTTATGAACTAGACGGCAACATTATTAAACTAAAAGGCGACACCGCACCAAGTTACGCAATTAATGTTATATTTGCTACAATAAAAACTGACTCAACTGGCAAATCAATTTTAAACGATGACGGAACATACAAAATTGTAAAATACTCTTCAGTTAAAACAGGTTCAGGTAGTGATGGCTACGAAAATCTTTCTGCTTTAAGCGTAGACTTTTTAAGCTCATTAACAAATGTAACAAGCACAGAAGCAATCACAGACGGCGAGCATGCAGGTGTTTCAGAAACTGACGGCTTCTTTAAAGTTGCACAAAGCACAAATGGCGTTTTAAGAATTAAAGTTACACCAGCCGAGGGTGAAGAAACAAAACTTGCCAACGCAATTATTGAAAACAACTTAAAAATTGAAGCAAGAACAAGCAAAAATGATGCAACAAATTATATAAGTTATTCAGTAGAAAACAATGGCGGTGATATTTACTTTGTTATTTCTACTTTGCAAGTTGAAAAAGATACACCAGTAAGACTATACTTTAACTACACAGTAGACAATAATGACTATTTGTTCCCAATCATTATTAGAGTTGATAACAACGACTATTTATCAACAACAATTGTTAAAGAAATTAGCAGTGTGGCTTACTTTGCATTTACTTCTGAGGGCGTAGCAGTAGATACAAGCAATATTGCAAAAATTATTGTAAGAACAACCTATGACCAAGCAACAGGCATTAGAAAAGAATATAGATACATAGACAACGAAGGCAACGAAAAAGCAATTACAATCTTTAAAGACAGCAATACCTTGCTTGTTCAAATTAAAAACTTCTTGGGAAATATATCCGAAGAATTAGATAACTGGTATGTAGAAAGTTTAGATTCTAGCGTTGTTTCTGTTCAAGACGGCAAAAAATTAAACTTTATTGGCAATTCAGTTGGTGGAACAACAACCGTTAGATTGTTCTTAGGCACCGTTGGCAATGGCACATATCAAGAAAGACAACAAATAGAATTTGAAGTAGAGAGCATTGGCAAAGTAACCGCAGTTGAACTTAACGGCGAAAAGCAAAACATTGGCGATAACTACAACTTTAGAAACCTAGATGTGTCTTTAACGTTAAGACCATCAGACTTAACTGCACTTAACTTAAACAATTTGTTAAAAATGTCTTATCAGTTAGGTGACGCTCTTATTGAAAAACTTTCAATGGTTACTTATCTTGCAGACCAAGCATCGGTTAACACTTTAACTGCAATTTGCGGTCAAGAAGATGGCTACTATAGCACAAGCGAACCTGTAAACGATATTCGCCTTGCAAAAGAACTTGGCACATCGGTTAGCATAAACTTAAGATACGAATGCAGAGAGCTTAACATTTCACAAACCGTAACAATAACTCTTAACCAAACAGTAAACATCGAAAGTGTTACAATAACCGATGTAAATAATGAATCGGTTAATGCAATTTCGTCCGTATACTCTGTGTATAAAGGCGTTGCTTATACAATAGTGCTAAAATCTTCTATTTCACAACTTTATTACTATTTTGACCAATTTGACGAAACAAACAATAATAAAATTCAAATTTTAGACAAAGACGCAAGCAATAACACATTTACATTCACCTTTGTATTTAATGATAATTTAGATTCTTCAAGAACAATCCATATAACAAATGTTGATGGTAAAAACACCATTGGAGATTTAGATTACACACTAGAATTTAATGCAAAAGATAACTTAACAGTAAATAAAGATAATAAAGTTGCACTTGTAGGCAATATTGCAGAAATAAAATTAACAGAGTTGTTTGGTAGACAATTTGGCAGGTTGGCAGACTATAGCATAAAAGGCGAGCTTTCAACCCAAATTAAAAACTTAACAACAGGAAGATTCTATTCTGCAGATAACCAATACATTAAAAATATTTCAATTGTAGGTAACAATGCAGACGATAAAGAGAATAGAAGTTTGCAAATTGAATTTAACGCATTTGAAGATAAAGCAACAATAAAACTTTATGTTCTTTGTGGCAACAAAGTAATTGGCGGAGCTAATGGCGGAGAAATAACAATTGTTGTTACTCCACAAGATTTGCAAAGAGACTCAGACACACATTTTGCAATTTATAAAAATCAAAAGGCAATAGTATTGTCTAATAACGAAGTGCTAACAGATACAACCTTTGCAAGCATGTTTAACTCAGGCGAAAACATAACTGTAGAATACGAAAAAGATAAATTTGATGACATCTATACAATAAAAGAGGGCGACAATGCAAGAAAAGTTGTGTTGTCAACAACCGATTTGTTCACAAAAACAAATGCTTATGTAACCATAAAACAAAACAACATCTCAACAAAATACATGATTGTTTTAAGTAAATTGCAATTCCCATTTGTTCAATTTAAAAATGGAAATGGCGATGTTGTAAGTTATAAAAACTTAGATATTTCTGAATTATTTGATGATGTGTCTGACAACTTATATAATTACTATCAAGAAAACAATATTCAATATTTTGAAGTAAACAACGAATGTGACTTGGTTAATTATGCCAACCCACAATCAACAATGTTCACAAACGTAAATGGTGAAGTTAACTCTGCAAACTTTGTAGACTTTGGCGCAATTGAACTTGTTAACCTTTCAGGCAATCCTTCAAATTATGTAACAGTAACTGCAAACCAAGACGAAGAAAAAATTACACTAACAGCAAAACCAATAGGCATTGCAGGTGGCGTGTATGTTAAAGTTTCATTAAAAATTGCATCTGCGGGCTCTAACTCATATTCATATATTCCAGTTGTTATTCATTTAACTCAAACTCAAAAAATCAAGGCTGTTTATCCAAATAGCGACAAGAGCGTGTTTAAAGATGACAATTTAAATGGTAAAAATTACGGCTCAAGCAATTACGATGTAATAATGCAAGAAACATTTATGCCATTTGATGACACAAAGTCTTACTTTGAATATTTGGCTTTTGACACAATAAGAGGCACTGCAAGCGTTAACTTGTTAGACTCTAAAGTAAAACGTTTTGTTATAACCGACATAAACGGCGATCTCTTAGACTACACAGGCGACTTGTTCTTCTCTATCTCAAGCATCACTAGCAATGTGGGCGGTGTTTGGTCAAGTGTTGGCAGTGCTAACTTTGCTCAGTATGCAAGCATTTCAGCAGGAGTGCTTACAATAAACAAATCTGGCGCAGATATTATCCGCGTTAAAATTAAAGTAACAACCGAGGGCGGTGCAGAAAACTTCTATTATGTTTCTGCAGGTGATAACATCACACTAGACTTAAAGTATAAAGATAGAACAACCGAAAAGAGCGTTGGAACAATATCTACACTTTCAGTAAAAAGCAACGAAGCAATTATAATCGGTGCAGGTGATAACTCATTAAATAACTTGCCTGAAGCAAAATGTTATTATTTCTTGTCTAACCTAGATTATAACGATAAGTTAAAATTTAGATTATTCGATTCAAATGGAATAATTGATTACACTAGCGATGATAACACATATGTTGAATTTACAGGCAACAATACTTTAAAAATTAAAAAACAACCTTTAGGTACATCATTTACAATTGAACTTTACACCATTTATGGCGTGCTTTCTCAAATAGAAGTAACTGTTGAACCTGCATATGTGTTCACATTAAAATCTGAAACCCTTTACTCTGGAACAACATATTCATGGTCAGAAGTGTTTGAAATTAACACAACTTCTCAAGATTCAACACCAGCACTTACAAGTCTTAAAAAGACAGGTGATAGCAAATTCTACGATTGTTCAAGCAACAATATAATATTTGCACATGTAAGCAGTAAACAAACATTTGACATGACCTTAGAAGTTACCGTAGACGGTTACACATTTAATATAGAATTCAAAAATGTTGAATTGCTACCAAGAATTACATATAAGAGCAATTATAACGTAACTCCTTTTGTTGATGCGTCATTAACTAACTACTCAGTAAAAGACGGCAAAATTGAAATATTAGCTGATATTTGGAAAAACATATTTAAAGATTTAAAACCTGCAGAAGGTAAAACCGAAGACTTTGACTTCTCTTCATTTACAGGGCTTAAATATTACATCCAAGTAAACGGAACAACTTTGCAAGAATGGGAAAATTTAAGTGCAAATTTTGAACTTAACATTGGTGCAATTACTTCCATTGATGAAAGATTAATAAAATTCATCATTATGCCAGAAAATGGCGTGGCAGAAAAAGACGCAATTTCATTTGCTTATGTTAAATTAACAATAACTCCTGAATATAAAGTTACAGTTAACTATCCTATTGTGTTAGAAAATGACCAAGAAACAACTTTGGGTGCAGAGTATGTTCAAAATGGAGCTAAAGTTAACCTTAAAGGCAAAAACTTTAACGACATAGATAGAATTGTAGTTGAAACATACGCTGACCAAACAAAAGTTGATAACTTCAAAATTAAATTTGCAGGAAATGATTACATTGCTGGTTCAAACGAAGATGTAGGAGAATTCAGTTTTGAAAATATTGATGACAGTGCTTTTGCAAGAAGTTTAGACGGCTCTTTGACTTTTGATTTTGCTATTTGCATAGGCGACACTCAGTACGGCACATACAGAATCAAACTTGTTAAAGATTCACCAATTACATTCGAAACACAAACTTCACAAATATATGTCTCTTATGGAGATGACGATGTGTTCGGCAAAGTTGAAGCAATTGTAACCATGCCAAGCATTGCAAATAATCCAAACAAAGTAACACTTTACATGGCAAGCAGTGCAGGCAGTGCCGATAGTGAAGACATTATGAATAATGTTTATTACAAAAACGGCGAAAAACTAAGAGCATATATCAATTTAGCAAACTATGACCCAAGCAAAAATATTTATGTTCAAACATCAGAAAACAAAACAACACAAGATAAACAATGTTATACAACTTATAATGTAAGAGGAACGCTTTACTATAACCAAGCAAAGATAAGATATTGTGACTATGCTAGAATTATAGATACTGTAAGTTTAAGAAATAACGCAGATTTAAATTTTGTTGACGGTTCATGTGAAGTTAAGGTGCAAATTAAAAAGAATACCGATAACACAATTATTCATGACGACTATATAAGTAATGATTGCATACTAACTTATTCTTATGATATAGTGTTTGAAAACAAAGAAGATGTTGTTTTAACAGCAAATGAATATCCAAGCGGACAATCATTTATAACACTCTTTAATGTAAAAGACACTCTTGGCAATAGCTTTGGCTACAATCAAATTTATAACAATGGTGTTAACAGAAAACTATCATTAGTTGTAACACAGTTCACAAGTCTAATAAATTGCTTGCCAATTGAACCACAAACTATAGACTCATATGTTTATGACTTCAATTTAAAACCTGTTGGTGCAAGCAATAACGGAACAAACGTAACATTAAGATTTAGTTACGGAATTGATGACTCTAATTTTGTAAAAGAAGTTAATGTTTTGGTAAAGAGCGACATAGAGTACGAAATTTATAGCGACATTGGCTCAAGCACACCAAACAGTGAAACAAACCCATTAAAGGTTGCTTATAGCAACGCAAATTCAAGCATTGTTCTTGCTAGCGTTAACGAAACTAGATATATCTACGCATATAGCAATCAATCAAAAGACAAGGCAAACTTAATTCAAACATGGGACGAGCCAGAAGCACTCAGCACCATAAACAAAGACTATCTTTCAGTTAAAAAGATATATAACGAGTCTACAAAAGTTTACGAACTTAAATTATACATAAGTAAACAAGCAGATTTTGGCAATAAAAAACTTACAATAAGATTTACAGACCCATATGGTTTTACTTTCAATTACTACATTGAACTTATTGCTACAACAGATGTTGCATCTGTAACAGTAGACCAAGTTAAAGTTTTTGAAGGCTCAAGCATTAAAGTCTACAACAAAAATAGAGCAGCAGAAGTTACTTCAAAAGGTATTGCAATTTCTCTATCCTCTGGCAACTCATTAGATACAACAACATCGTTCAACATCATAAGTGCTCAGTTCAGATTTGCAAATGGCACAAGCGGAATTGGCACAAAGTATGATATTATCAGCTCAATTAAGACAGATTCTATTTCGTTTAAGTATTTGTCAGACGATTCAATTTGGCATAATTCTGCATTAAGCAATGGCTTGACATTTACAGGCAAACTTGAACTTGTTATAAAAGCACAAGGTGCAAGTGATGAAACATATTCTTTTGAAATTCCATTCACTGTGTATAAACGCTACAAAGTAAGTTTGGCACCAGCTAACACATTTGTTAGAGAAGATGTTGAAGTAAATCTAGAACATTTTGTTGATGTATACGACTACTCTCAATCTGCAAACCTTGGAACTCCAACACTTACTAAATTTGAACAACTATATTTAGAAAAAGTTGATTTAAAAAATATTAAAATTGATGCTAGTACAACTTTATATGATTATTTAAATAGTGAAAATGGCAAAATTAAAGACTTAAATACTAAGGAGACAGAAACTGAATTAAATCAAGTTTGGGAAGCCCTTAACAACTATGGCATTAGTTCTTATAATAGTCCAGATAATAAAGACCCTTGGACAATAGATAATCTAGCAATTACAATTCAAATCAAAGCCATTAAAAAGACTTCAAGAGAAGTTGTAAATAGAACACTAATGGTGCAATTAATCGCCGAAAAAAAAGTTCAAGGTGAAACAACAATTATAACTGGCGGAAACTTCAGCCTAAGATTAAGACTCGGTTTGGCTAGCTCACTATTTGGTGCAAGCGTTGTACTCAAAGATTATGACTTTGAATTCTACTTATACAACATAACCAGTTCGGCTTCTGTTTCAAATGGTAAGTTTGCAACAACAATTGAGCAAGACCGTACGGTAGAAAATGCTTATGGAGCAAAACCTGACACTCAAATTACAGCGGGAAGCCTATATAACTTGCAAATAACCAATGCAGAAACTCTAAGCAATGACATAGGTATTGCATTAAATGTTGTTAATGGTGATAACAAATTTATTGTTAAAGTTACAAAAGGTAAGTCAGGAAGTTCAGGTGATATCAATGACATTTCAATAGGCGGAGGAAATGTTAACTTTGATTTGTATAATAATACTGAATATAGTCCTCTTAAATCTAATGACCAAGCAACATGCACATTTGAAGGTGCAGAAATTTCACTATTCACAGGCACAATAGGTTCAGGCAAAGATGCAGTTAACTATGTTAACGGATTGTCACTAGATGATGTAAAAGCGTCTAAAAATATATCTAGTTTAAAAGTAAAAGTTACTGACAACGGCAATAATGAAGTTTACACATCTGAGGCGTACACACCAAAACTCACGGGTGATACATTTAGCCATAACAGCACTTACAATGTTGACTATCAAAGCGTACAAAAAGAAGTTTTGGTTGAATTTGTGGGTTACGCAGAAGATTCTAACAAAAAAGAAACGAACACATTTAGTTTGTATGTAACTCCAAAATTTACTGGTGTTGACACAAGCAAAGCATATCAAGGTGCAAGTTTGCATTATTGTTACATTACAGACCTTGATACAAACGAGGACGGCACTTTGCAAGACAACGAGGAAAATATTGACCTAACCACTTGGGCAACAGGCTTTGAGCTAGAAACAGGTGTTGGTGTTAGTGCAATCTTTGCAAATGGTGAAAATAAAACTTTTGAAGCAAATAGTAATAAACTAATATTTGAAGCGGGAAGTGTAAAGAATGCAAGCGGAAGCGAAGCAAACAATTCATTTAAAGTTTCACAAGGTGGAAAAATAACTTTAATCAAAGATACATTTATTCCAAGCTCTTACTACATTTCAATAATTGTAAAATGCAAATATAATAATGGTAGTAATTCTATTAAAATTGGTGAAATATATTTGGCATTTGTAAATGTTACTTCTCAAGTTTTCAATACAAATAAAAACGGCTCAGAAATCACAT
>CAVISZ010000143.1:0-4439 GCA_963645585.1 uncultured Eubacteriales bacterium | reverse complement strand
AATATTTTGTTTTTACTTTTGTAAAAAGCACAAATTATATGTATTGTCGTAACTATTTCGAGTGCGTTTTTGTGCAAGTGCAAAATGCACGCTCACTCGCTGCAAAAGTACAAATTACAACTCTTTAACTTTGTTCAAAATAACCTGTAAAGATTTTTCATCTTCTATTAAGTATGCAAGGTCATCTAAAAGTTCAATTTGAGTGTGTTTTGTTTGTTGCTCTTTAAGCTTGATTGCTTCAACATTTAGTGGGTTTCCACATTTTGGGCAAAAGTTATAAAGCCCTCCAATTATTTTTGCATCACAATATGCACAGTGGTCGCCGTCTACACGAGTTGTTACTCCATTAATCATTGTTCTCTACCTCCGTTTTCATTTATTATAACATTTTCAATTTCTTGTTTTCTGTTTCTTTTGCGATTTTCTTTCTTTTCACGCGCTTCTTGCTCGCCGTAAAATTTATCTAAAACTATTTCGGTGTTTTGTTTGCTAATTGCATCAATTTTTTGCTTAATTAACTCAACCAAATAGCCTTTGTTTATTGTATTTTGCTCATTTAAACGCATTATCTCTTCACACAAATCGTAGTCTATATGATTTGATGTTGAAGTGCCAAAGTTGATAAACTCTTGACAAATTTTGTATTGTGGCTCACCCAAATAATTATTGCCCCTTATATTGTTGCGGTCTGGATTAGGAGCAACAAACACTCTTAAAATGCCGTTGTTTGTGCCACTTGGTGCAGTGTTTCTGTTTGAGCTTAAACGATTTGGATAATCTCTGTAACCGCCAACCGATACAAAATAGCAAGGCTTTTTAACCATTTGCGAACCTTCGCTAGTAAGCGTTGCAGTTTTTTCTATAAACAATTTATTGTAATGGCTTGTAAAATAGAAGTCCTTGCCCAAAATTTTGCTTTGCAAACCCTCTGTTTTCTTAGCCACTGTTGTGAACATATTTGCCGTCATAAAGCCATGTTCAAAAAGCATATGCACAATTTTTGGAGTGCGATTTGTGTAAGCGTTTTTAAACTCAAAATCAACCTCTGCCATTTGCCCAAAATATCTTTCTTTTAAACCAAGCTTTTCCATAAGCATTTCGGTTATGTTTACGCCGTCTTGCTCAAAAATTTTTATCTCGTCCGTGCCGTCATAAGCACCAATAATTTTGTTTTTAATTGGCAACAAAAGCTCCGCAAGCATGGCAACTTGGTCGTTATAGGTTGGAAGATAATCTCTTCGGTGACTCTTCCCGCCAATTGGAAAATAGAACAAATCTCCACCAAGCATAACCCTTGCATTTGGATCCTCAGATAACTCTTTTATGTGTGCTTTAAACTTGTTTATTCTAAATGGCTTGTCGTCTTTTGCAGTTCTTACATGTGCCCCAGTTAAGCCAATATTTACATTAGACAAAACGCAAATATCTAAATACTTAACCGAATCATGAAGTTTAACAACCGCATGCTTGCCCTTTGGCAATTTGTTTTTGTTTGTGGAATAGCCCGAAATGTCACGCTCTAAATCTTGCAAACTATAGGTGCCTTTAGGGTTCAATTTTTCTTCCATGTTGGCATCGTACACATCATTGTCTAAATCATCAAAAGCCATTTTTAAACCTCCCTTGTATCTTCTTTGTGTGGTTTTGCCTTTGCAGTAATTTGCTTTGCAATTTTTTCTGCAAGCGCTTCTAACCTTTCCTCTTGAATATGTTTTGTTTCCTTGATTGCTTTTTCGCCAAAAGCAACAAGTTCTGGACGGTCAAGGCTTATGGTGTCTATGTTAAATCTATAATTTAGCACGCTAAATCCATCATTTAAAGATGGGTCCAAGGCGTCCTCATTTTGCACTGCTCTTATGCTAATTATGCAGTTGTCGGTGTTTGGTGGTGGATAAGCCGACTCCATGGCATACTGACTTGCCTCCTCTAAAGCAGGCACATTAATTGGCGTACAACTCTTTTTAATACAAGAATATTTGTCGCCTTGCACCAAATGGTCCTCTGTGCTGTAAAGATTTTTGTGTGTATGCCCCTGAATAACCATGTCGTAATTTCCAAACTTTTTGCAAATGTTAAACATGTTTTCCACAATTCTGCCTGTCTGACCACTTGTGCCACTGCCATGACGCACCAAAATTTTAAAATCGGTGTAACCGCTAGATGTGTATGGGCATTTCATTCTAATTACAACTTGTGCCATATATCTTGCATAAATATCTAAAATGTCAAGCGTTGCCATTGGTGTAACAAGAGAGTCCAAACCACTGTCTTTTGCTCTTGCACCACTCTCGTGATTTCCGCTTGTGGAACAAATTATTTTTTCTTTAATAACGGGGTCACTAAAAAGCGTGTGAACAACTTTTTGCTCGTTCATTGGCG
The DNA here is from genome assembly GCA_963645585.1 of uncultured Eubacteriales bacterium. Taxonomy (GTDB): domain Bacteria; phylum Bacillota; class Clostridia; order Christensenellales; family UBA1242; genus HGM11367. The sequence continues at coordinate 2,060 of CAVISZ010000143.1, read as the reverse complement.
ACAAATCGTTCTCAAGCGGGCTAGACTTGCCAAGATTGTTGGCGTTGTTCATTAAATCACCATTTAAAATTATGTAACAGTTAGGCAAATTCCTGACTTCTTTTAAATATCTAATAACCTTGTCAATATTGCAACCAGGTGAGCCAATATGAATATCATTTAAAACCAAAAGCATAACTTGACTATGTTGTGAGAGGTCTTTAAATATTGTTTTAATTGGGCTAAAGTCGTCCGACTTAATTTGTTCTCTAAAACTTTTCAAACGCAAATTGATGTCTGGCAAAGTTCTAATGTTGTTTGGAGTTTTAAGTTTTGAAAACTTTTTTTGCTTATCTTCCACTATACTCTCCCCTTTTTCTACCCAAATTTTACCATAACAACCACCTGTTGTCAATGATGAAATGTATTCGCTACATTTAAGCACTGTAAGCCCGCTAACTTTAAAATCAACATAAATAGCCCACCACAGTTTTAATAAACACCAGTTTTGCTTGAAAAACCATTTGTGCAATAAGGCAAAACTTTGAATAAAACAAACTAAAGCAACAAAAAACACCTTGCTATAACCAAAAGCAAAGTGTTTTAAGTTGTTATTAATTATTTATCATTTTTGTTTTAAAATTTATTAGCACAAAGAATATTACATAGTTAAATGCCTAAATTCATCATTCTTCAATCATCATCCTAAATTGTGATTTGGAAGGCTGGGCGGACGGTATCCCAATGTCCATCATCTACATAATATGGATAGACATTCCCATCGCTAGACACGGTAAATTCATAGGAATTATCACCATAGTAAGGTGTACGAACCCACCAAGGGCATAAGGTTTGTTTTAATGAGTCATAATTAGCATTTGGAATTAAACCAATAGACAATATATTCTTATAATGATTGTTGGAAGATTGACTATCACGTTCAGTATCTATTTCCACATTTCCACCATTCAATATATTTAGTTCATCCACAGATAACAACCATAATTTTTGAGCATTTTTAGTAACACAGGCACCTTTTTTATCTTCTGAGGCGTTAGGGCTTTCCTTATCATTTATCAATCTCTTTGCTATTTTTGAATAAACTGAATCTGAGTCAGTTGAAATACTATAAGTTGACAATAATGTGCCAGATGTGGCAGTTTCATCCGTTATATATGTTTTGATAGAACTATTATCATAATCTGCCTTGTAATTATTATCAAAAGGGTAACCACCATAGATCATCTCCTCACCCAAACCATACTCACTAATAAACCAATAGGTACCTTTTGGTAGCTCTTTCCCATCTTCTACTATTTTATCTGTCGCTGCTTTCATGGCTCCTGTTTTTGAGTCTGATTGGGCAAAAATATACCATTTTAAATCAGTGCCATTATATGTTCCCATTGTAACATAATTACGTTGTGCTTTTACTGGATTTGTTGTAAAATCTGAAAGACTATAACTTTTTGATTGCCCTGCAGTTGCATTTGCGTCATAGTAGAACTCACCTGTTTGAACTGTCAAACTTGTCTCTTTAGTGCGTTCAAAGTATAGGCTTACTGTGTAAGAGCCTGGAGCAACGCTTGTATCTTTTATGTTTAGTTTTAATTGCAAGGTTGCGGTGCTTGTGTTTGCGCCTGAAACTTTTGCAGGCAATGATGCAATAATTGCATCACCTGAAAAGTTCATGCCATTGGCATTGGAAAATTTATAGTTATCTCCTGTTACATCTTTAATGGTTGCGGTTACTGGAAAGTCTGAATTGTTGGTTACTTTAAATTCAAGCACAATATCTTCTACCTCTCCGCTTGTGCCCATATCTGAAAAGTAACATTGATTTTTAACTTCTCCCGTTGAACCTGTTACTGTTGCAAGTGTTGTGCCTGAATTTGATGTTGAGTTGTCCCATGTTCCTAAATCTCTTGCAGATGTGCTTGCTCTTGGTGTACCTGTTACACTTGGGTTGCCGTCTGTGCCTACTGCGTCACCATACATGCTTACATCAACTTTTACTAGGCAGTTGTGTGCAGTAAAGTTTACTGTGCCTGTTACGCTTAAACTTGCGTTTTTAACTGAGT
>CAVISZ010000142.1:0-2797 GCA_963645585.1 uncultured Eubacteriales bacterium | reverse complement strand
TTTAAACATGGTTGATGTAATTGCATGCGAAGATACAAGAAATTCGTTAAAGCTACTTAATTATTACAATATTCATAAAAAATTAATAGCCTATCACAAATTTAATGAAAACAACTCAAGTGATGGAATTATTAGCCTTTTAAACGAAGGCAAAAATGTGGCAATAATAAGCGATGCAGGCATGCCCGTAATAAGCGACCCTGGCGAGACAATCATATCAAAACTAAAACAAAATGACATTCCTTACACAATTGTTCCAGGGGCAAACGCAGGTTTGTGTGCATTAATTTTGAGTGGGTTAGACGCGTCTAGGTTCACTTTTGTTGGCTTTTTGCCAGATGATAAAAAAGAGTGCAATAACATTTTGACTGAAATAAAATTCTATAAAACCACACTCATATTTTATGTCGCACCTCACGATGTTAAAAAAATTGCCTCTAAACTGTTTGAGGTTTTGGGGGCAAGAAAAGCATGCTTTGTAAACGAAATAACAAAAATGTACGAAAAAACTTTCTTTTTTACACTTGGCGAAGAGTTTGATTTTGACGCTAAGGGCGAGTACGTTTTGGTTGTGGAAGGTGCAAAAACGGCAAGCGTGAATGACTTAAATAACTTGTCAATTGAGGAACATTTAAAGTATTATTTAAACCTAGGCGAAAGCAAAAACGAGGCTATAAAAAAGGTTGCAAAAGAAAGAGGCTTGAGCAAAAACGAGGTTTATCAAGTTGCAATTTCATTATAAGTATAAAAATTGTATCAACTATTGCAAAAATGTTTGGTATGTGATAAACTTTGTATAAAGTAAAAAAGGGAAGTAAAATGAAAAAATTTGGAAAAGTTCTTATTGCATTTGTTGTAATAGCAATTATCGCAGTTGGTGCCTACTTTATTTTTAGAAAAAAAGACAATAGCAAAATTGTGTATAACAACATAAACGAGTTTTGTTATGGGCTTAAAGACCGAGACAAAAACATTACAGAAGAAATTAATAGCGTAATAGACAACATGTTGGTTTTAATTGAAGAAAAATCAATGAATGTTGGCTCGTCAAAAGATGTTTTAATTTCTTACACCGTAATTAGAGACAACTACGCCTTAGTTAATGAACAGGTGTTTAAAATTGGTGCTTTGGTTGAGTCCAATTCAAAAGTAGACAAAAACATTAAAGAGGCGCAAACAAATTATGCTATCGCAAAAAAAATATTTTTAGAGTCTTATGAATATCTAAAAAATACTTACTATAAAATCATAGACAAAACCTATAACGCCTCAACTATGGCATCATATATTGTAAACTTTACAAACATATTTGAGGAGGCTATTGATAGTTACAATTTGTTCTATTATAACTCTGCCGTTGCATTTGCCCATGGCTTAAAAAACACAATGCAATATAACAATCAATATAAATTAAAATTGGAATACTTTGCAACTCTTGTTAGCATTTATAACAATGACACAATTGCAGATAAGGATATTCTTTCATCAAACATTGACATGGCAAAAGCAGGCCTCTCTAATGATTATTCTTCAAGTTATATCTCAAGCAAAGCAGATTTTGATGAGCTTGTGAATAACTCTTTAAGCATGGACTTAAACGAACTTTGTATCAACATAGCAAAAGAAACCGAAACAGATTATATTTCTGAAATTGCAAATAGTGAGCAAAAAGTTTTAGTTGAAAAATATATGGAAAAAGTGGTTAGGGGGTAGCAATATGAAAAAGTATATATTATCTTTCTTGCTTATAGTGTGTGTTATGTTCTGCTTTGCAGGCTGTAACAACTCAATGCCAGAGGAATATTGGCAAGACACCGCAACAAAATTAACACAGTTTTTAGATAGTGAAGAATTTACCGCAACAATTGATGTTACCTATTCAAGCAATTTGCAAACAATTATGGCTAGTTCATATGGCAAAGCGTATGCCGAATTAAACACAATTTATGCTCCACTTTATAAACAATCAATATTCTGCACGCAAAAATATTCTAATGTTTTCTTGCAATCTAAACCAATTAGCAATAGCGCAAAACTTTATGGCGAATTTAAAAACATTCAAAAAAAATTAGAAGATTTTAAAGCAAATGTGGCAAACTTTACAACCGAAAAAGCAAATTACGAAACAAATGTAGACTATACAGACCAAGCAACTGCCACAAACGAAATAGAAAAAGCAAGACTCAAAAAGTTTAAGCTGGAATATATAAAACTTATTGAAAGTGCCTATGGTTTGTCGTCAGAAATTTTCTCTGCTTACACAACAGGCTACTTTGATTTTACAAACTACGATGAAATTGAGGACTCTGACTTTACAACAGGTTTGATAGATATCAACAAAAAGATTGCACTAAACGCGTCTAACTTGCAACTTGCACATTCTTCAATCAAAGTTGTAAAACTTTATATAAATAAAGAAGTTGACAACGATTACGATAATTATTGGCAAACATCAAACAATTTCTTTACACAAGTTGAATCGTCTTTTTATGATAGAACGCTTAGCGGAAATGTTTTAGAAAAGTTTAAAACATGGAAAAATGTATACAACGCATTTTTAGATGACGCTAAAATGTTTGACGAAATTGTTTCAGGCTTAAAACTAAATGTTTTAAAAAAATATAACTATGATACAAAGATATATGCAGAAAAAACAGGTGACTCTTTAGACCAATCAAGAGCAAACTTCTTTTTAAACTATTATAAAAATGTAGAATTGCTTTATAACTATACAAATAATTTGGTAAGCGGTTACTAATTAAAAATATGTTTTTGTTTAAACATTAAAAAATTAAAT
>CAVISZ010000141.1:0-3903 GCA_963645585.1 uncultured Eubacteriales bacterium | reverse complement strand
TGCCTAGTAAAAGTTGATGTAAGCATGTATGGTGACGCAGTAGGCACAGACGGCACCACGCCAGACAAGGCAGGCACACCAAGAGCAAGTGCCTCAGCAAGAAAATTGGGCACATGGGATAACTCACAATCAAACGCAGGCACAACACTTGCAACAGTAACAGGAGATACAGGTTCAAATCAATGCTACTTTTCAGATATGGGCACAAGCGGAGAGGTAGAAGATATTGTTTTAGTATTTAACATAACCAACAACTCAGACTTCCCAGTAACAGCAACCATTAAAGATGTAACAGGCACAAACATGACATTTGCAAATGCCAACGGCATGAACTTTTCAGGCGATGCAATAATTGCATCCTTGCCTGCAAAAGTTTCAGGCACAAACACAAGCACTGCAACTTTGCAATTAAAACTCAATATAAAAGATATTTCGGTTGCTCCAGGAGACTACACAGTAAGCCTATACTTTGGGCGTACTAAAGAAACGAGTTTGACTGTAAAAGCAAAAAATGATTTCTTCTATGATGCTAGTGCTACAGCAGGTAGAAGTACAGGTTATTCGTCATCTGATATTACAGATGCAGACAAACAAGCAACTAGAAATTATGTGGAAATGGGTAGCATAAAAAATGATGATAGCACCACAACACCATTAAGATGGTACATTTTTGCTAAATCTAACTCTACTACAGGAGCCATGGAGGCAGTAACCGATAAAATAGTTGATGATGGTCAAGCACTTCCAAAAGGTACCTACTGGTTTATTAGTGAGAAATATTCAAGTCAGACAATATTCGAGGAAGACGATGCTATTTTATATGATAATAGTAATCGTAAAGCTTTTCTAGCAAATGGTTTTTTATCGGAAATTGGTATAAATATAGATACAGACTCAGTGTATAACAAAATCTCATCTAGATTGATTAACGATCACGAGAACGCAAAATCTGAAAATAGTTGGAAAGAAACATGTTCTACTTCTGAGCCTCAAAAACTTTGGCTTCTCTCTGTGGCTGAAGTAAGTTTATTAAATGGTGGTTATGATTTGGTGAACTGTTATGGCGCTGGTCAAGGTTCTTTATTTTACAAGAATCTATATTATATGTGGACTTGGTTGCGTACAGATTATTGCAGTAATAGCAGCTATGCAATTAATCACGCTGGTGGTGTTGTTGATGTAATGAATTTTGATGGCTGTTGCGTGTCACCCGCCTTCCAAATCACAATTTAGTATGATGAATTATGATTGAAGAATGAAGAATTTAGGCATTTAATGATGTAATATTCTTTGTGCTAATAAATTTCAAAAATAAAATTGTAAATAATTAATAAACTACTTAAAACACTTTGCTTTTGGTTTAAAGCAGAGTGTTTTTTATCATCAAAGTTTGGTTAAAGGGTTTTTTAGAGTTTAATTGCACCAAGGTCTAAAAAACAATCAACTGCAATTTATTCATTAAATTGTTTGCTTATTTGGTTTAATTTATAATATACTATAGCCATAAGGATAGAAGTTTTAACAAGTTTTTAGGTTTGGTTTAATTTGTATTTGTTATAATTTTGGTTGTTTCTAACTTGCTAAAACTCTAAAAGACCATTATGAAGTATATTAAATATTACGATAGGGGAATCGATAATAGCGATGTCCTAGCATTTTCTAAAAAATTTGGACTGTGTGAGCAGGTTATAAGAATAATTATGAGCAGAGGATATGATACCGAACAAAAGATATCAGATTTTTTGTGGCCTGAAAAAAACGAGTTGCAGTCGCCATTTTTAATGAAAGGAATGAGCGAGGCAGTTCAAATTATTCAAGAAAACATTGCACAGCATAAAAAAATCTTAATTTTTGGAGACTACGATGTTGACGGCATAAGTGCAACCGCAATCATGGTTAAAGCTCTAAAAAAACTTGGGGTTAACGCTTTGTATTATTTGCCAAACAGATACACCGATGGTTATGGGCTTTCTAACGCAGTTTTAGACAAAATTAAAGATTTATATAACCCCGACTTAATTATAACAGTAGACTGCGGAATTACCGCCGTTAAAGAGGTGGAGTACGCTCAAAGTCTCGGCATAAATGTTATTGTAACCGACCACCACGAAATATGCGAGCAGTTGCCAAACGCCGTTATAATCAACACCAAATTTACAGACCAAGCCTATACTTTTAGAGGTCTTTGCGGAACGGGAGTTGCATATAAACTTGCAGTAGCCCTTTTAGGTGAAGAAAAGTGCAAAGAGTTTTTGCCAATTGTGGCAATTGCCACCATAGCCGATATTGTTCCGCTAACAGATGAAAACCGAACACTCATAAAACTTGGCTTTGCAAATATGAATTTGTTGCCAAATGGCTTAAAGCAAATGTTTGTAGATAACAAAGTTTCATATTTAAAGCCAGACGCAAGCGACATTGCTTTTAAAATTGCACCAAAACTCAACGCAAGCGGAAGAATGGGCGATGCGGTAGACTCGCTTTTGTTATATTTTGAAACCAACCCCGCTAAAATCAAACTTCAAATATCAAAAATTTTAGAACATAACACAAAACGCCAAAAACTAGGCAGTTTGGTGTATGATGATTGCAAAAAAATCTTGTCGCAAAAAGACATCACAAAAATGTCGGCAATTATTCTTTGGAACGATAATTGGGACCACGGCATTTTGGGAATAGAATGCTCAAAAATTTTAGAAGAGTATAATCGCCCTGTGTTTTTGTTCTCGCGTGAGGGGGACATGTTGCATGGCTCTGCAAGAAGCATAAACGATATTAACATTCACAACATTTTAACAAGCGTTGCCGATATATTAGAGGTGTTTGGCGGGCATACAATGGCAGCGGGGCTAACTTTAAAACTAGAGCATTTTGATGAGTTTGTTGCAAGAGTGAACTCATATATTTTTGAACATATAAGCCCAAAAGCTTTTGAGCCAATTGAGTATTATGACTGTGACATAACCTTGGGTGATATAACGCCTAAACTAACAGAAGATTTAAAAACCATAGAGCCTTGCGGTGCAGAAAATCCAAAGCCAAAATTTATGATAGAAACCGATAAAATAAACATTCAACCTCTTGCAAAATCTAGCGGACACGCAAACATAATTATTGGTAAAAACTTAAGTTTGATTTTCTTTAATTACATTAAAGAGGCAAGCAAACTCAACTTTGGTGAAAAGTTTAAATTCATATTTGAATTTCAAGAATCGCGTGGCAAATATATAAAGGGCATAGTTAAGGACTTTGATTTTAATAATAACTTAAAACCAAGTGCAACAAAATATTTGGAGTGCTATGCTATAAACCAATTAGAAAACATATCAAATAAAAAACCTGTGCTAGAGTTATATAACCCAAGCGACATGATAAATTTTGTGCTTGATTGTTCAAAAAGCGTTTTTGGAACAGTGTTTATTGCAAACACAGTTAAACAATATAAAGCGTTTATAGACACTTACGATTTAAGTAATATTTATTCAATAGATATTGTCGATGTTTGCTCAGCAGGCTATAACTCAGTTTTGCTTGCTCCAAAAAATATTGATTTTGCAAAAAAATATGAAAAAATAATATTTTTAGATAAGGTTATAGATTTAGGATATATTGCAAAAATTAATGAAAATTGCAACGCAAAAATATATCTTCCAAATAATGCAAAATATTCCAAAAATTTAATAGATAATTTATATTTAGACCGCAGACATTTTGCAAATATTTATCAGCAATTATTATTGCATGAAAATACCGATTTTGTTAGTATTTTAAGCGTATATTCCGCTATTGTTAAATCTAAAAAAATGAAAATAAGTTTTAATAATTTTATTGTTCCATTTTATGTGTTTAAACAATTAAATATTATTGAAATAGACACCTCAACATCCGCATTTAAATATCGCT
>CAVISZ010000140.1:0-12549 GCA_963645585.1 uncultured Eubacteriales bacterium | reverse complement strand
TCTTAAGACAGACCAAAGAGTGTAAATAATTATTTTTGAATTTTAACGCCCTAATATAACCAGTAAAAACAATAAAAAGTAAAATTATTTTTCGTTTATTTTTAAAATTAATTTATTTGCTTTTGGAATTTTTTAATTTTATGTTTTTAGCATTGACGATTTGTAATTTATTTGATATTATTTATAATATGTCTATTATAAAGTTTGATAGTATTAGTAAAGAATTTAAAATATCCATTAGGCAAAAAGGTGTTTGGGGAGCAATTAAAGGTCTTTTTAAACGCAAATACAAAATTGTTAAAGCTTTAGACAATGTAAGTTTTGAAATTAACGAAGGCGACATTGTTGGCTATATTGGTCCTAATGGTGCAGGAAAATCTACCACCATTAAAATAATGAGTGGTATTTTAAATCCTACTTCGGGCAATTGCATAATTGACGGATATTGTCCCTGGAAAGATAGAAAAAAATATGTGAAAAACATTGGCGTTGTTTTTGGTCAACGCTCGCAACTTTGGTGGGATGTTCCTGTTATTGAAAGTTTTGAGTTATTGAAAGACATTTACAAAATTCCAAATGATGTCTACAAACAAAACCTAGAACTTTTAACAAAAACATTAAAGTTAGATGATTTGTTAATTAGACCATTAAGGCAATTAAGTTTGGGGCAAAAAATGAAATGTGAACTTGCAGGTGCACTACTCCACAAACCAAAAATTTTGTTCTTGGACGAACCCACAATTGGTCTTGATGCAGTTACAAAACTTGCAGTAAGAGATTTTGTAAAATACATAAACAAAGAATGGGGCACAACTATTATTTTAACCACTCATGACATGAACGATATTGAAGCCCTTACAAACAAGATTATTTTAATTGGTCGTGGCAAAATTTTATACAATGGCAATTTTACTTCAATTAAAGAAAAATATGGTGCAACAAAAACCATAAAAGTCCAATTTTCTAAGGCGTATCCAACAATTGAGTTAGACGACTATATTGTTGTAAGTCACGAAAAAAATGTTGCAACACTTCAAAATAAAGAAGGTGTTGTTTTCCACGCGAAAGATTTTATTTCTAAAATAAGTGAAAAATATGACATTGTTGATTTTTCGGTTGATACTATCAGTGTTGATGAAGTGCTTGCAAAATTATACACCGAATACAATTTGTAAAAGGATATACAAATGAGTTCTTATTTAGGTATTTTTAAAATGCAATTTAAAGGCGAATTGCAATACAGAGCAAAAGCACTCTCTGGAATAATTACCCAATTTTTTTGGGGAATAATGTACATTTGTCTTTACACCGCATTTATGAAAGATGGTGTTGTTAACGGCTTTTCGCTCAGTCAGATGACAACCTATGTTTGGCTTGGGCAAGCGTTTTTTGTAATGAGATGGGTTGGCATTGGCAAAAATGTTGGCAGTGAAATTACTTCGGGCAATGTTTGCTACAAATTTGTTAGACCAATAAAAGTTTACAACATTTGGTACTGCGAATATTTAGGCGAAAAACTTGCCGCTACAATTTTAAGATTTATTCCAATTTTGATTATTGCTTTCCTCTTGCCTGCTGGCTTTAACATGACACTTCCCGTTAGTTTTGTAGCGTTTTTGCTTTTTTTGGTAAGTTTGATTTTGGGTGCTTTAATTTGCGTTGCAATATCTATGTTTACAGTCAATTTGATTTTTAAAACATTATCGGTTAAAGGTGCAACGGCAATTGTTGCCACTCTTTGCTCACTCCTTGGTGGCGGATTTATTCCACTGCCACTGCTTCCTACTGGGCTTCAGAATGTGTTAAACTATATGCCTTTTAGATTTATAAGTGATTTGCCACTAAGAATATACATTGGCAGTATTGATACACACAATGCTTTAATTTTTATTGGAATTGCAGTTGCATGGCTTATTGTTCTTGTTGTACTTGGCAAATTGCTCACAAAATGTTCTTTAAAAAAGACCATTATTCAAGGAGGTTAAGATGTATAGAAAATATGTTGCAATGCACTTAAAATCATCTTTTGAATACAGGCTAAACACGTTTATGGTTGCTTTTTCGCAAATATTTGTTTCAATTGGCGAACTTATGAGCATATATCTTTTGTTTTCAAGATTTGAAACAGTTGGGCATTGGGGCTTTTATGATGCAATGTTTGTTTTTGGAATTATAACAACAGTGTTTGCCTTAACATCGTGCTTTGGCAGAGGCTATGACGAGTTTGCGAGTCTTATAAAGCATGGTGACTTTGACCGTATGCTTGTTAGACCAGTTAGCATACACAAACAAATTTTAGGTAGCAAAATTGAATTTACAAAGCTTGGCAAAACAACAATGGGAATTGTGGTTGCAATTATTGCTCTTGTTAACATGAATATTAACTGGGACATTTGGAAAGTTTTGGTTTTGATTGCCACTTTAATTTGCGGAATTATGGTTGTTTGCGGACTTTTGATGATTGGTGCAGGCATTAGCGTGTACACAGTTGAAAATTTGGAATTTGTAAATGTTATAACTGACGGAAGCAAAGAACTTGCCTACTACCCTATTGATATTTATAAAAAATGGCTTACTAGAATTTTTACCTTTGTTATTCCAATTGCATGCTTTAACTATTTGCCTTTATGCTTTTTAGTTGAGCAAGGCAATATTCCAATGGTGATTTGTGGACTTGCGCCTATATTTGGAATGCTGTTTTTTGTGCCATGCTTGATATTCTTTAATTTGAGTTTGAAGAGGTATCAGAGTAGTGGAACGTAGAAAAAATGTTGCCCTGTTGGATTTGATTTGTTGCGAGCAACAAATCTACATCTGACGGGCACATTTTTTCTTTACTTCGCACCAAACGTGCTCACTCAATTCTTCGTTCGCAGTGCGAACTCTCGTGCGAAGAAATTGCTAACGGAGAACAACAAGACTTTTAAAACTCTTTTAATAAAGTTAAATTAATTTATGTTGCCCTGTTGGATTTGATTTGTTGCAAGCAACAAATCTACATCTGACGGGCACATTTTTTCTTGTCTACCGACCAAACGTCCTCACTTTTCTAGTTCGGGCTACTCTATTTACACATGTCTATATCAAAATCGTCAGAATCGTCAGCAATTTGTGGTCCAATCTTTTTTATATGTTTATAATTCTTTTGTGTTTGAGGTTTTTTGGTGCTTTTTAATGGGCTAACCTCTATGTTATCTTCCGATTTAATGTAAATTTGGATATTTGTAAAACTATCATTTTGCATAATGTATTCAACAAGTTTTTTTGTTGCAACACTGCTAATGTTTCTAAACAATTCCCTTATTCCCATGCTATCATTTACTGTATCGGCAAGTTCCCCTAGCACATAATCATCATATTTTACTTTTACATTCAAAAAGTCATTTACTTTTTTGATTTTATCGCATATTGATGTCATTTGACGTCTTGCAAGTTCAATTTTATCTTCGCGAGTTAAAGGTGTGTATGCAGTTACGACATCAAACCTTGCAATAAGTTCAGGAGGTACGCCTCCTATTGCATTGCTAGAAATTATGTTTTTTATCTCTTCTTTTTCATCGCCAAAACCAATTTTTTTATTAATTTTTTCGGTTATATTAGATGTTGTAATTATTATAAAGTTTTTAACATTGTAGCAATCACCTTTTGCCGATTGTATCTCGCCCTTATCTAGCATGTGCATAAAGATGTTTAAAACTTGATGGTTTGCTTTATCAAACTCGTCAAAAAGTAGAACTCCGCCCTTTGGGTGATTTTTTATGTACTCTAAAAGCGTTGGTTTGTCTGTATAGCCAACATAACCTGGAGGCGAACCAATTAAAGTGCTTAATTGATGCGAACCATTATAAACTGACAAATCTACAACAAATGGCTCTTGCCCATAAAGTGATTCAGAAATTGCATATGCAGTTTCTGTTTTTCCAACGCCAGTTGGACCTGTTAAAAGCATGCTTGCTTTTGGTCCATTTATGTTATTTAAACCAAGTTGTGCCCTATAAAGTGCGTGCATAACAAGGTTTAACTGCTCACGTTGACCAACAATATGACTAAAAATACCCTTTGTTTTTTCTTTAAACGCGTTAAGTTCTGCCAGTTTGTCGGCTTTTCTTTGCTCACTGCTAACTTTTATTTTTGTTTTTTCGCTATATGTGTGCAATTTTTCTTTGTATCTATCTTCTTTTAAAATGTACTCACCAAGTCTTTGCTCATTGCATTCAAAGAGCATTTTTTCTGAGTTCTTTTTATACCAACCCTTTGGTCTTTTATCAATCATTTTAGAAAATTGCTCAATAATTTTATCTTCATCTGACGAAACAAGCATTTCTAAAATTTGCTTTAATTTTAATGACGCGTTTGCATCATCAATACTGCAAAATCTGATGTAACTATCAAGTATTGTATATATTTCTTTATTTTTAAATATTGCTCTAGAAAGCGAAATGTCCGATTCTTGCCCTTTTCCAAATTTATTGTTATACAAATTGTACAAATCATCATTTGAGCATATTGGATACAAGAAATTGTCAATTTGGTCAGAAGTTGGAATACAAGAAACTTCCATAAATTCAAACAAGTCCTCTAGGCTTGTGAGTGTTCCTGCACTTGTTAAAAAAACATCTAACAAATCATACTTTATTTCTTTTTCGTCTGAGTTTGCTCTTTGATATAATTTTTGCAAGCAGAGTGCGTTAAAAAAGTCTGCAATTGATTGATTGTTTTTTGATGGATTTTTTGAGAGTTTGTTATAATTCCCGTGAATATGGCTTGTTGCCATGTAGTAAGCCTTGCGAATGTCCATAATTTTCTCCTTTGTGCAAGTTTAAAGCAATAGCCCCCACATGTCAACATAAAATCAAAAAAAATGCCATATTTTAAACAAAATACAGCATTTTTTAGATATTTTTTTAATTATTCACCTTTAAATGGTAAAAGTGCCATAATTCTAGCACGTTTGATTGCTTGAGCAAGTTCTCTTTGGTGAATTGCACAAACACCAGTTTGACGTCTTGGCAAAATTTTGCCATTTTCTGTGATATATCTTCTAAGTTTTGCAACATCTTTATAATCAATTGCATTTGATTTATCAACGCAGAAAGCACAAACTTTTTTCTTTTGCATTGGTTTGCGATATTTTTTTACTTTTTCAACTTTTTCTTCTACAACTTCAGTTGTTTCGTTTACTTCAGCCATTTTGTTTCTCCTTTTATAAATTAGAATGGAAGATTGTCATCATCAATTGGTTCTAATGTGGCAACTTCTTTTTTGTTTTCTACCCTTTCACTTACACCATCACCTGCTTTAGAAGTTAAAAATTCAACTTCGTCTGCAATGATTTCTGTAATAGTGCGTTTTGTGCCATCTTGAGCATCATAACTTCTGTTTTGAAGTGAGCCAACTACTGCACATTTGCTACCTTTTTTTAAATATTTGTGGCAGTTTTCGCCTTGAGCACGCCATACTACAATATTAAAAAAGTCAGTTTCTCTTTCGCCCTCGGCGTTAGAATAACGGCGAGATACTGCAATTGAAAAACGGCAAACAGAAACACCGCTATTTGTAACTGCAAGTTCTGGGTCTCTTGTTAGATTACCTATTAAATATACTCTATTCATCTTTTACCTCAAAATTACTTTCTAACAAACATTTGTCTAACAACACCATCAGTGATGTTCATTAAGTTGTTCATTTCTTTAACAACAGTTGCTGGTGCTTCAAAATTCATTAAAACATAAAAACCTTCAGTTTTAAAGTCGATTTTGTACGCAAACTTTTTCATGCCAAGTTTGTCAAGACCTGCAACAACACCGCCTTTGCCTTCAACATATGCTTTAAATTTTTCAATTAAAGCATCTCTATCAGCTTCGTTTGTGTCAGCAGAAATGATGTACATAAGTTCATACTTGTTCATAATTTCCTCCTTTCCTTTTGGTCTATTGGTTTTTTGTTACACACAAAAAACAAGGCAATTAGGATTAATTGCTTTTGCATTATATCACACGCCCCGTTTATTTGCAAGAGTTTATGTAAATTTTGTTAGAAAAAGCAAACAAATAAGTGCTCAATTGTTTACTAAAGCATAACTTGCTTTTGCATTTTTTGCCACAAACCGTCATAAAAAGACATAATTTTACATTTTTTGCACAAAATAGTTGCAAAAAGGAGAAAAAGTATGAAGCAAAAAAGCAGTAGCAAAGGCATTTATATCAGTTTAATAGTATTTTCTTTTATAGCAATTTTTGCAATAGGTGCGTTTGCACTCAACAGTTATTTATACCCCGAGGACAAGTTTTATAAAGAGACAAAAATAAACGGCGTAGATGTTGGCGGAATGACCGTAAAAGAGGCATCAAATGTTGTTCAGGCAAGTTTTGTTGACAATTCTAACCTTATTGACATAACCATAAATCATGATAACAAGTCGTGGCATTTTACTGGCAAAGATTTTGAAATTCCAACCGACTTTACAAATGTTGTTACGGACATTTTTAACAACAACACCTCAAACAACTATTTTGACCGCAGAATAAAGCGAAACACATTAAAACAAAATGGCGGAAACATTAATGTGTCGCCAAGAATTTTCTTAGGAGGCTTTTCAGAAAAACTAAATGTTATTGAAAGTCAAATTAATCAACCTTTAAAAGAGCCAGAAATAAAATTTGACCCAAGTGCGGAAAATATTTTTACATATTTAGACGGACAAAGCCAAATTGTTGTGAATCGCGAACAATTAGAAAAAGACATTGACAATGCCTTTTTAACATCTAAAAAAATTGAAGTTTTTGTACCTTATGACGAACTTAAACCAACTTTAAGCGTTGACGACTTGAAAAATCAAACAACTCTTAGAGCAAGTTTCTCCACAAGTTATGAAAAGTCCACAAGCAACCGAAAAAGCAATGTAAAAACTGCTCTCGGTGCGTTTAACGGACAAATAATTGAGCCCGAGCAAGAAGTCTCTTTTAACGAAATAACAGGTGCCCGCACCAAAGAAAACGGATACAAACCTGCAAATATAATTTTAAATGGCGTTTATGTTGAGGGCTCAGGCGGTGGCGTTTGTCAAGCATCTACCACGCTTTACAACGCACTGCTTGAATGCAATGTTGAAATTTTAGAAGTGAGCAAACATAGCCTGCCAGCCTCATATGTTCCGCTTGCACTTGACGCAATGGTGAGCGAGGGTATTTCTGACCTAAAGTTTAAAAACAACACTGGTTATCCGCTATATTTTAAAACATGGGGCGATAGCAAAAAGGTGTATGTGGAAATATATGGCATAGAGATTGAAAATGGCGAATACTACAAAGCAAGAAGTGAGTTTGTTAAGTCCATTCCTCATCCTGGCGACCGCATTGTAAGCGACACTGGCGAGTATTCTAACAAAGTAACCTTTAAAGGTGAATATTTAAGGCTTAAATATCCTCAAGAGGGCTATGAAGCAAACGCATATCTGCAACATTTTTCTGCCGATGGCACGCTTTTGGATGAAAAACTTATTAGGCATGAAATTTATCAACCTCAAGAAGGAATAATAATTGAAGGCACCGAAGATGTGTACGAGGGCGTAAATATTCCACAAAATAATGTTAAGTTTATTCCACCACAAACAAACTCTAATGTGACCAAAGATAATGTGTCAAATAAGATAAATGGGAGTAATGGGGAGAAATATAACCCGTAGAAAAAACATCGTCCTATGGTGCAGATTTGCTTTAAAAAAGCAAATCGTAGCACTTTGCGGACGTGTTTTTTCTTATCTACCGACCATACGTCCTCACTTATTTCATGCGTTCGGAGTCGGTACTCTCATGCGAAGTGATGCTTTCGGAGAACAATAAGATAATTATAATTTTTAATTAAAGACAATATTAAAATAAACATCGTCCTATGGTGCAGATTTGCTTTATAAAAGCAAATCGTTATAAAGGGACCCCAAAAAGAGTTGTTCTTTTTGGGGAGAGGAAAAGCAAGCCATAAAGCGTATAATTTTGGCTTGCCAAAATTGAAGCCAAAAGGCTTTGCTTTGACGAGGTCGTGTTTTTTCTTTCTTCGCACCAAACGTGCTCACTTATGCCATAACGAAAAGCAATTTTTAACGTTTCGCTCCACTGCCAAGGGGAGCTGGCAAAAAATCGAGATTTCGATTTTTTGTCTGAGGGGTTAAACACTTTTATTTACATCTCTCATCAATTTTTCTGATTATGTACTCTACAACCTCTCTAAGGTGTTTATCAATATCAATATTACTAAACCTTAATACCTCTATATTTAACTTTAACAATTTTTGTGTACGAACCTCATCGTATTTGATATTATCAATCTCTCTATGTTGCGAACCATCTAATTCTATAGCTAATCTGGCTTTAGGACAATAAAAATCTACTATGTAACTATCTATTAATCTTTGCCTATATATTTTAGGCTTCATATTTTTTAAATACAAATGCCATAACTTGCCCTCCCATGGGGTCATTTCTTTTCTCATAATTTTTGCATTGTTGATATTTTTCTTATTATATTTGAGCATATATCAATTCCTTCATTTTTAACCCCTCCGTCAACAATTTTTTCACAAAATTGTTGACACCCTCCCCTTGACATTGGAGGAAACATGTCCGCAATCTTTTGCGTCAAAAGCCCCTTAGTAATTTAGGAAATATGTTGACAAACTTTTGCGTCAAAAGCATTGGCAGTTGAGAAAAACTTTTAGTATAAAACTTAATTACTTCCCTAAACAGAATTTTGCAAAGATGCCTGAGATTATATCTTCGTTTTCTGTTTCGCCTGTAATTTTGCCAAGCGTTTTCCAAATGTCTTTTGCAAGTAGGTCTAAAATATCAATAGTTTGCTTGTCGCACTCTGCAAGCGTTTTATCTATTTGCTTTAAAGCGTCCTTTATGGCTTCTATATGTCTTTCATTGGTTATAATTAGCCCAGAAAAATCTATTTTTTCTGTTATCACACTATTTACAATCTGCTCTTTTATTTTTTCAATATTAGTGCCATTTTTTGCACTAATTTGTATGCCGTCAAGCCCGCATACATTGCCGTTTATATCGGTTTTGTTCAAAACAACAATTGTTTTTTGACCTTCGCAAAGGTTTAAAATTTGCTTATCTTCATCATCTAGTTGTTGGCTAGCGTCAAACACTGCTAAAACAATATCAGCCTCAGAAATGCTTTCTTTTGAACGTTCTATGCCAATTTTTTCCACCTCATCTATGCTGTCATGTATTCCTGCGGTGTCAATAAAATTAATTTTTAAGCCATTAAAAGTAATAGTCTCTCTTAATGTATCACGCGTGGTGCCTTTAACGCTTGTTACAATTGCACGCTCCTCTCCCAATAGGGCATTTAAAAGGCTCGATTTGCCCACATTCGGCTTGCCTACAATTGCAACATTAATGCCCGACCTAATAACCGCTCCTTGAGACGCTGTTTTTTCTAGTGCAACAAGTTTTTCTTTTGCGTTTAGCAATACTTTTTGCAAATTGTCAACTCCTAACGCCTCATCGTCATGCTCAGGATAATCAATAGACACCTCTAAATTGACAATTGCGTCCATGATGTCTTTTTGAATTTGGCTAATTTTTTTATACAAATCACCCTTTAAAATTTTGCTATTTGCTTTCAGTTCCGCGGTTGAGGTTGCATTAATCATGTCAATGACACTTTCCGCCTCATCTAAAGATATTTTTCCGTTTACAAAAGCCTGTTTAGTAAACTCACCATTCTCAGCTAAAACCGCACCCGAATTTAAGCAAGCGTTTAAAATTTGCCTTGTAAGATATTCTCCGCCATGACATTGAAATTCAACAACATCTTCACCAGTGTAAGAAAAAGGCGCCTTAAAATACACCATTAAACATTGCTCAGTAAAGCCGTCATAGTTTATATTTCCAAAATACATATGCCTTGGTTCAATAACCTCAGGCTGTTTTTTGTATGAAAAAATTTTGTTTGCAATTTGCAAACTATCTTTTCCACTCATTCTAATAACCGATATACCACCACTTCCAAGTGGAGTGCTAATTTGTGCAATTGTTCTCATATTACCCTCTGTTTGTTGCTATTATATCACAAAAATATACAATTGAAAATGAAAATTTAAAAAGAGAAAAAATAGCACACGACTTTCTGCCTGTGCTATTTATTATGAAATTATTTCCATTATAAAACTATTTAGATTTTAAAGAAAAGTTAAGAAAAACTCCCATGCACATGGCATGGGAGAAAATTGCTTTACTTTTTTTAGGGATTTTTATTTAGGACTTTAAAATACCTTTTAATTACGCTTTTTTAGCTGCTGCAAATGAAAGTTTAACATCTGTTGCTACAACAGATGTATCAAATTTCAAAAGTTTAACTTTAAGAGTGTAAGTTGCTGATACACCTGAAGCAATTTCTGCGAAATCTGCTCTGCCAGTTTCTGTGTAACTTAATGCTGCTGTATCTGTTTTAGCATCATGTAAAGTTACCGCAATAGCAAACTCAGATTTATTTGTAATTTTTACTGTATATGTAATTTCAGCATGTGCTTCATCAAAAGTCATAGCACCAATTGCCCAAGTATCGTTATATGCAGTTACTTGAGTATTATCTGAAGCATGAGTGTATGTTGCTTTGCCATCTTCTGCAAGAGTAGCATAGCCTTCTACTTTTCCTTCTACGTCAATTAAGACAGTTGTAGATGTAAATGCTACAGAAGATGTAACATTTAAACTAGCAGTTGTTGCAGCGTAAACGCCGAATGCCATTAATGCTACTGCTAAGCAAAGTGATGCAATTGTTGTAAATAATTTTACTTTCTTTTTCATTTTTTATCCCCTTTTGTATGTTTGTTAGTTCTTGTTATATCGTTTTTGTTTGGTCTGCAAGCCCTAAAAAACAAACCTCAACTCAAATTTTATAACTTTAAGTTTGACATAACCAAATTGCCGTGTGACCATGCCTCGCTCTTGCACTAAAGCACCAACAAAACTTTGTGCAAACCATTAGGAATAAGAGTGTTCCCATTTGGTTACACTTATTATACGATTTCGTTTACGTAATTGTCAACAATTTGTTCCCATTTGGTAATATTTTTTTCTTAGGAGATATTTATGTGTAATGAAAAGTATATTTTCCCCGAAAGATTAAAGGAATTAAGGTTAGAAAAAGGCGAAAATTTAAAGCAATTAGCAAAAGCCACTGGTTTTAGTCATGCAAGTGTTTGTCGTTGGGAACAAGGAACTCAAGTGCCTAACATTCAAACCATAACAGTTTTGTGCAGACATTTTCACGTTTCTTCAGATTATCTTATTGGAATTAAAGATTATTAATCACCAAATACTTTTAAATTACACTATTAAATTTGGAGATAAAAATGGATTGTAAAGAAGCATTTTGTGAAAATCTAAAAAAATTACGTCAAGAAAAAGGGTTGTCACTCAGACAACTTGCTAAGGAAACAGGGTTTAGTCATGCGGGCGTTACAAGGTGGGAGGCAGGAACGCAAGTTCCAAACATAGAAACCCTTGTTGTATTTGCTAAATATTTTAATCTTTCCACAGACTATCTTTTAGGGTTAGAGGACTAAAATTATGACTTACACCTTTCCAGAAAGATTAAAAGACCTTAGAGAAGAAAAAGGCTTAAATTTGAAACAACTTGCAAAAGAAACAGGCTTTGCTCATTCTAGTGTTTGCAGATGGGAAATGGGAACTCAAATTCCCAATATTAAAACATTGGTAGTTTTTGCCAAATTTTTTAATGTCACCACCGACTACCTGTTAGGCTTAAAAGATTAAAAAAGCAGTGAGGTTACTTTTGCTCACTGCTCTTTTTTTATAATTTAAATTAGCATTTTTCTGGAACCAAAGCATCAACTAGCATGCAAATGGCTTTAGGAAATTTTGCTATCACATTTGTTAGTTTTGATGGCTTTACAATTTCCATATCATACTTTTTTGAATATGTGCAATAAACTTTTAAATAGTCTTTTGCGAACAAAAAAGCTTCTACCAAAGTTTTGCCATCTGTGTAAATGTTTAAATCTGGAAAAACTACGGTATAATCTGATTCATCTTCTTCTTGAAAAAACACTGCAGGAAATATGTATTGCTCCATAAACTGACCTCACTATATATGTTATTCTACCACAATATTTTTATTTAACCAAATATTTTTGCAATTTTTGTTACAATTTGGAGCAAAAAGTTATAATAAAAAAGCACACAAAACATTTGTTTAGAAAAACTAAACATTAAACGCTTTGCGTGCTTTTTAAAAGTTTACAAAATTATCTCTCAAAATCTTGACTAGCAACTTTTGAATGAAGTTCTAATTTTTTAGAGAACTTTCCAAAATTTACTTCTTTTTTTATTTCAGGAACAACTTCTTGTTCACTTACAATTTTGTTTACTCTTATAATCTCACCATACTCATTGATAATCATTGATGAATATGTGCTGATTTCTGCTTTTGGCATATCATACCTCCGTTTGTTATGATTGAATTTTATCATACTTTTTCAATCTTGTCTATACCTTTTTTAAAAAAAATATG
>CAVISZ010000139.1:0-3290 GCA_963645585.1 uncultured Eubacteriales bacterium | reverse complement strand
CTTTTACACATGCTAAAAGTATGTATTTTAATTATCATTCAAAAGTCAAAAAAATAATTGACTCCGACACAATTACCAAAATTGAAATTGTTGACGAATACAACGGAATTTCGCCTGCAATGTTAATATATTTTAAAAATCACCCACCTATGCTAATTAGAGAGCACAAGTGGGATGACTATATTGAATATTTAACTAAAGAATAATTAAATCTTTTTTGTGCCTTCGCCTTTGCCATAAGAAGCAAGCGAAATCATTGTTATTGCATACAAACTAATCAAGATGAATGCAAGCACAATTGCGATGTAGAAACCTGCATAAGGAATCATTGCTATTGCTCTTAAAACAATTGGCAAGAACGACAAGCAGATTGTAAAGAACAATTGTATTCCACTCATGCCCTTATCTGCTTTGCTAAGTAGCATAACAAGAGTAATGCACACTACCATTAAACAAATGATGCCTTTTGTTACCCAATACAAAATTGTTGTACCTTTGTCAACCGTCCAAAATAAATTCCAAATAAAACCAATTCCAACCATAAAGCCAACATACACAACAAGTGCAAGACTGGTTAAAAGAACTCTTTTTGCTTTACTATCCATAATTACCTCCTAATATGCAATAATTATATTAAAAATATCATCAAATTGCAAGCAAATTAACATTATAAACTAACTAGTCACTTCTTAGTGCTTTAACAGGGTCTTTTTTAGATGCAATTTTTGCAGGAATAAGCCCCGCAAGCAATGTCAATCCAGTTGAAATTGCAACCAATATAACCATGTCAACAAATTTAAGCACTGCCAAATTGGTTGTAACTGCTCCTCCTGCAAGATTTGCAATTAATGCACTAAGTGGGAATGTTAACGCAAAGGTCACCACAACACCAATCAAGCCCGCACTAAAACCAATTATAAATGTTTCCATATTGAACACGCGTGAAATATCTTTTTTCCTTGCGCCAATACTTCTTAAAACACCAATTTCTTTTGTTCTTTCAATAACCGATGTGTAAGTTATTATGCCAATCATAATTGACGAAACAACTAGCGATATTCCCGCAAATGCAATAAGCACATACGATATAATTTTTACAAGTTGCCCAAGTGTAGAAGTTATAAAGCCTGTTGTGTCGGAATATATGATTTTGTCTTTTGCATTGTCTTTTAACTCGTTAAAGTCGGCAATCATTTTAACAACGGCGTCTTTGCCGTCAAAGTTTTTAGGATAAAATCTAATACCAATTGGAATTTCGCTTATTCCAATTTGTTGCATAGCCACTTCAAATGCGTCCTCGGTTGAAAGTGTATATCCATAAGCGTTTTGCAAGAAGAAATTTATTGCATCAACACTTGCAAACCCGCTTTCAGGAAGTGCCGAAATTTCTCTAACCGACAAAACATAGTTGTCAAAAAATTCATAATTGCCATTTTGTTTGTTTGCAAGTTGTTTTCTTGCAATAAGTGAAGTTTTGCAATTGTTTGCAAAGAACTCTCCAAAACTTGGCATATATGCAAGACCAGTGTTTAAAAGTTCTGCAGTTGAGTCCGATTTAAGCCTTATAATTCCGCCAATTTTTAAAGTAATTTCAGCCTCGTTGTATGCAGTTTCCAAGTCTGTTTGACTTGTTGTATCTAGTTTAGAAAACGAGGTTATTTCATCAAAATTATCACTGTTTGGAGTGTAATATTTATCGTTTAAAATCACCTTATATTCTTTACCTATAATATCTGAAAAATCAATCTTTTCATAACCTGTTGCACTGGTGCTAACGCATGCAATGCCAAGTTCTTCAAGCGTATTTACACTAATTTTATTGCCCTCACCAACAACCAAGAGCATGTCGGTTGAATATGCGTTTGCACTTTCGGTTGGCAAATTGCCCGCAATTAACTCATATTGTCCCATAACAAATTCCAAATTGTCTAGCATTGGGAATATTGTTGCCGAAGACGTGCCCGAAAGTATACTTGTTGTGTTCTTTCTGTTAGAGAAAACATACTTTGTGCCACTAGATGGTGTCTGTTTTGTAACAAATCTAACAGGAGTGTAATAATTGTATTCAATCAAATTTAGTTTTGCGTTGCCGTTTTCTTTGTCCTTGTTTTCAAAATCTTTTACGTATTCCACAAACTCAGAGGTCAGATTGTTGTAATGCCCGTAGGTTACATACTGCCCCGCAGGGTTATATGGCACAATTTTGTCCTCCGATTCGTCAGAAGAGTCGTCAGACGGCAAACTTGTAAAACTTTCCATATCAACACTTATTGCCGAAACGGTTATTGGATAATTTCCAAGAGCCTCCGACTGCATTGCACCAATATATCCGCTCATGCCCGTGCTAACCGCCAAAACAAGAGCGATGCCAATAATTCCAATACTCCCCGCAAAACTCACCAAAAAAGTTTTTGCCCATTTTGACATTAGGTTTTTAAAAGACAAACTAAATGCAGTAAACATGCTCATTGCACTTTTTTGCTTGTTTTTGTTATTAACTTCTGCAGGTTTTTGATTTGGTGGAAGTTTGTATGGACTAGAATCTTTAACCAAATTTCCGTCAAACAAATTGATAATTCTTGACGAATATTGGTCGGCAAGTTCTTTGTTGTGCGTAACCATAATAACCAAGTGTTCTTTTGATATTTCTTTTAAAATATCCATAACCTGAACGCTTGTTTCGCTATCAAGCGCTCCTGTTGGCTCGTCCGCCAAAATAATTTCTGGATTATTTACAATTGCTCTTGCAATTGCCACACGTTGCATTTGTCCGCCTGAGAGCTCGCTTGGTTTCTTTTTTGCTTGTTGTTTTAGCCCCACTTTTTCAAGAGCTGACATTGCCATTTGGTGTTTGTCTTTTCTGCCAGTTCCGCCAATAGAAAGTGCAAGTTCAACATTTTCTACCACGCTTAAGTGCGGAATTAGATTGTAACTTTGAAAAACAAAGCCTATGTAGTGATTTCTATAAGCGTCCCAGTCTTTGTCTTTAAAACTTTTGGTTGAGATGCCGTTTACAACAATATCACCACTGTCATATCTGTCTAACCCGCCCAAAATGTTTAAAAGCGTTGTTTTTCCGCATCCACTTGGTCCCAAAATTGAAACGAACTCTTTTTCTCTAAAACAGATATTAATATCGTTTAATGCCTTTACAACATTGTCACCACTTCCATATGTTTTAACAATATTTTTTAACTCTATCATTTGTATAACTCCTTTTAATTTGTATTTTTGAAAGTTTTGTCTGAATGCACACAAAGCAAAGCGAGTGTATATTCAAGCAAAACTGA
>CAVISZ010000138.1:1575-2346 GCA_963645585.1 uncultured Eubacteriales bacterium | reverse complement strand
CTTCGTTTTTAGCAAAATAATCAGTAAGTGCATCATAGTCAATTGCCACTGTTCCCACTGTTACTGGGTAACCGCTTAGGGTTTCCGATTGCATATTGCTTACATAGGCATTAAGACCATTGCTAACCGACAATACAAGTGCAATGCCAATTATGCCAATACTACCAGCAAATGCAGTAATTGCCGTTTTCCATTTTTTAGTAAAAAGGTTTTTAATAGAAAGCGACATCGCAGTAAACACACTCATGGCACTTCGTATCTTTTTAGGTTTTTTATGTGGTTTTTCTTCCGCTTGTGTTTCTTCCACATTTACCACTTTTTCTTGCTCTTTTAGTTCTTCTTTGCTTGACTCATATGGATTATTATCACCAATAATATTTCCGTCTAACACTTTAATAATTCTATCAGAATACTCTACCGCAAGTCTTTCGTTGTGCGTAACCATAACAACAAGGCAAGTTTTTGAAATCTCTTTTAAAATGTCCATTACTTGCTCACTTGTTTCGCTATCAAGAGCCCCTGTTGGTTCGTCTGCCAAAATAATTTTGGGGTTGTTTACAATTGCACGAGCGATTGCAACCCTTTGCATCTGACCGCCACTTAATTGATTAGGGCGTTTTTTAATTTGTGCTTTTAGCCCCACTCTTTCTAAGGCTTTAATTGCTCTTTCACGTTTTTCCTTTTTTGTAATACCTGCAATAGAAAGGGCAAGTTCTACATTTTCAAGCACACTAAGGTGCGAGATAAGATTATAGGACTGAAAAACAAAAC
>CAVISZ010000138.1:0-1565 GCA_963645585.1 uncultured Eubacteriales bacterium | reverse complement strand
TTATAGTTTTTAGTAGACACTCCGTCAATAACAATATCGCCAGAAGAATACTTGTCTAATCCGCCAATGATATTTAAAAGTGTGGTTTTGCCACAACCAGAAGGACCCAAAATAGAAACAAATTCACTATCTCTAAAGTTTAAACTAACCCCTTTAAGTGCTTCAACAGTTGTGTCGCCCATTACGTAATTTTTAACAATATTTTTTAATTCTATCATAATGTTATTTCCTTTTTTACTACTCCATTATATCAAAAAAAATTGTTTTGTGTAACAAAAAAGCACCTAAAACTAAGGTGCTTATTTGTGTAAAATTACAAAAATTGTTATACAACATTAAATTGGCTATTATATAGATAATAGTAAAAGCCCTTTTTAGCAAGCAATTCCTTGTGAGTGCCCTGCTCTATAATTTGACCTTTTTTCATAACCAATATTATGTCACTGCCCACAATTGTGGATAGCCTATGTGCAACCATAAAGCAAGTTTTGCCCTTCATAACAACATTAAATGCGTTTTGAATTTCCATTTCAGCACGTGTATCAATGTTGCTTGTTGCTTCGTCCAAAATAAGTAGTTTTGGCTTAATCAAAATGATGCGGGCAATACAAATTAATTGTTTTTGACCTTGCGAAATGTTGTCACCGTTTTCATTGATAATTGTGTTATAACCACGTTCCATTCTTTGAATAAAGTCATGAGCACCTGCAAGTTTTGCTGCGGCTTCAACTTCTTCTATTGTGGCACTTGGTCTACCAAATGCAATGTTGTCACGAACAGTTCCGCTAAACAACCAACTTTCCTGCAATACCATACCAAACTGACTTCTTAAACTTTTTCTGGTTATTGAATTTATAGGTGTGTCGTTAAGTTTAATATTACCACCAGTCACATCATAAAAACGCATCAATAGGTTAATAAATGTGGTTTTACCGCAACCAGTCGGCCCAACAATAGCCACCTTTTGACCTGGTTTTACTTGTAAATTAAAGTTTTCTATAAGTTTTTGTTTTGGAACATATGAAAAACTTACATTTTCAATATTAACCGAACCATCACACTCTTCAAGTTCTGGCAAATTAGAGTCGTCTAATTCGTTAGGCTCGTCTAAAATATCAAACACACGCGTGCCTGATGCAAGAGCGGTTTGGACATCGGAAACAACGCCACTAATATCGCTGAATGGGCTTGCAAATTTATCGGCATAACTTAAAAATGATGAAATTACACCAATCGAAAGTCCGCCATTTAATGCAAACATACAGCCAGCAAAACCAACAACACAATATATTAAGCCATTAATAAAACGAGTTGCTGGTCCTGACAAGTTGCCATAATAATGTGAACTTACACCACTTTCGTATAGTACTTCGTTTTCCTTTTTAAAGCCATCAAATGCACGTTCTTCATACGAAAAAGCCTTAACAACTTTTTGGTTTGTTATCATTTCTTCAACATATGCACCCATGTCACCATATGCATCGGCATGTGCAATGTACATCTTTTTACTTTTCTTAGCAATATAGGCTGTTACGAAAATCGACAAAGGTGAAATTGCAACAACA
>CAVISZ010000137.1:0-9367 GCA_963645585.1 uncultured Eubacteriales bacterium | reverse complement strand
GTAAGCACATTGATATAACATAAAATTTGATAATCTTTTTTCACCACTAGCACGAATGATTAAATCTGGGTCTGGCAAAGCGCTTGTGTATAGGTAGCTTTTAAATATATCCTCGGTGCATTCTTGAACACCATCGGCTATTATTCTGTTTACTGCCCTAACAATTTCTGCTCTTGCCCCATAATTTATTCCAATGTTTAACACAAGTTTGTTATTAGTTTTTGTATTTTCTACTAACTTTGTGATTGCATTTTGAAGTCTTTGTGGCAATTTTGATAAGTCACCCATTGTAACAACTTTAACGCCATCCTCGATTGCAAGATGAGCATCGTTTTCACAAAACTCTGTTATAAGTTGCATAATTCCGTCAACTTCTTCTTGAGGTCTTTTCCAATTTTCAGTGGAAAAGGCGAACACTGACAAAACTTTTATGTCTAGTTCTAAGCAGGCTTTAATTGTTCTTTTAAAACTCTCAATTCCTGCTTTATGACCATACAACCTTGGCTTGCCACGCTTTGTTGCCCATCTGCCATTGCCATCCATTATTATTGCAAGATGTTCTAGTTTGTTATTTTTTTTCATTAAAAGACCTCACATCAAAAATAAAATTGCCTGTAACTAAAACAACAGTATCATCTTGCGTATAAACATTGGTAACAAGAACTTCATCGCCGTCAACGCTAAAATTATTGTCAACTACTTTATATTTAATGCCTTCTTTTGTCAAATTATTAATAACAACGCTTAATCTTTCTCCAATATAATTCTGCATTAAACTAAATTTCCATTATTTCTTTTTCTTTTTCTACTGATGCCTTATCTGCCTTTGCACACATGTTATCAAGGTCTTTTTGAACATCAACTTCTAGCCCTGCGTACTCGTCTTCAGATATTTTGCTATCTTTTTTGAATGATTTTAGTTTTTCTAAAATATCTCTTCTAGCGTTACGCATAACAACTTTGGTTTCTTCCAAAAGTTTTTTTACTTGTTTTGCAAGTTCTTTACGGCGTTCTTCTGTTAAAGGTGGGAAAACAAGCCTTATAACCTTTCCGTCATCGGTTGGATTAACACCTAAGTCTGCCATTGAGATTGCCTTAACAACATTTTTAAGTTGGGAATTATCCCACACGCTTATTACAATCATGCGTGCTTCTGGCACTTGGATGTTTGCCATTTGGTTAATTGGAGTCATAGTTCCATAATATTCAACCATAACTTTATCTAAGATATGTGGGTTTGCTCTGCCCGCTCTTATAACTTGATATTCATCAAGAAGGTGGTTATACGCTTTGTCTAAATCTTCTGCGTATATTAATTGAAGTTCTTGTACTTGTTCTTCGTTTTGCATAAAATCTCCTATTTTTATTTTTAATCTGACTAAGTATACACTAACATATGCCATTTAGGCAAATAAAATTTAAAAATGCTTATGTCATTCAGTATTTGTGTTATTTAAATCATTTTCAATAACATCAAGTATATTATTTTTTCCCATATTAGTTTCACTGCTATATGGAATGATATTGTCCTTTCCTAAATTCAGTTTTTTATCACATTTTGTGGCAATCACTGTTGTTGGAATTTGATAATAAAACAAAAACTTTAGCATTCTTAAATCTAATTCAGTAGGTTCTAATCTTGAGTCTACAAGCAAAAACACACGCTTTAAGCATTGCGTGTTTAAAAGATATTCTTCCATTATGCTTGCCCATACAAGTTTATGTTCTTTGCCAGCCTTGGCATAGCCGTAACCAGGCAAATCTACGAAACGGAAACTTTTGTTGATGTTAAAATAATTTATCATTCTTGTTCTGCCAGGCATGGAACTTGTTTTGCATAATTTTTTTTGACCAACCAAACTATTGATTAAGCTACTTTTGCCGACATTACTTCTACCAACAAAGGCAAAGTCTACGCCGTCTTTTAAAATTTTATCTTTACTAACAACACTTGTTAAATATTCTGCACTTTTTATTATCATGTAAACAATATATCAATAAAAAACCTCAAAGTCAAACTTTGAGGTGAAATTAACAATCAATTTAGCCAACTGTAAAGATTGGAACAATTTTATTTGTCTTTTTATCATTCATAAATGCCTGCATAATTCCGTCTTGTGATATTTTAACAGCAACTCCATATTTTGCAAGTGTGTTAGTAGCAGCCAAACGACCACCGCCCATGCTTCCTGCTTCTATTCTTACAATTGCACCGCATGCAATTATTGTGCCGTCATAGTCAACTATGGTTGCACCATCTATGCTTGCAAGTTCTTCACGTAGTTTTCTGTTGAGTTCATGAAACTTTCTGCCTGCAATTGTTTGTTTTAAAGCACTTGTTTTGGTTTTTTCGTATTTTTCTACATATTCTTGATATGTAAGATTTGCATAATCAATTGGGCTTACGTTTTTGCTACGCTTTTTGGTTGACTCCAATATTTGTGCTTTTTTTATTTCAAAATGTCTTTCAGTTAAAATATCGTCAATATCAATGTGCGTTAAAGCCTGTTCTGTTGAGCCTTTATTTAAATATGATATACAACCGCCTGTTCCCGCAAAAGACACATCAAGCGAAGTAAAATATATGGACTTTCTTATTTCTTTAATTGATGCCGAACTTCGGTTAGAAAGCAAGGTTATAATTTCATCATGGCAATAACTATTCCAAACGCCACGTTTTTTTGAATAGATTAAACTTCTGTTTTTAAAAATTAATGTATCACCGTTTGTATCTAGCACAACACCAATTCTGTTTGCGTCACAATATCTTGCAAAACTAATGTAGTCATATGAGCAAATAGTAGGTTTAAAACGCATGCGTTCTAGTGACATATGCCCAATATAGTACCCTTCTTTATCAAACTCAACGCATGACTGCATGCCGTTAGACAAAACAGCAAAAAAATCATACTTGAACATATTGTGATAATGCAACCTTTCAATTTTGTTTTCGCTATCAATTGTTTCGTTAATAATAATACCAAAATCAATACGTTTGCCCTCATAGGTTCTGCTTGAATATGAGTCTAACATTGTTACAATATTTAAAAGAGTTTCACTTGCCGTTTCAGTCACCGACTCACAAATTGCTTTTTCAATAGCAGTCATGTTGAGCCTTTTTAAATAACTGGCATCGGTGAGCATAAGCCCCAAGTTTGAAACATTGCTAAGTTCTGCAATTATAGATTTCAAAAGAGACACTTCATTTGTTTTAAAAGCCAAATTACGCTTTAAAATAAACCTGTATTCATCGTTTTTGCTAGGTTTTATAAGCACCGTTCCGCCAGCACCTAAAGCAACCTCATTATCACGACTATTACTCTCCTCTTCTCCAACAACAGATGACCCTGTAAATAAAGGGAGAATTATACTTTCTACATAGTTTAAAAATACCTCTTTTTCCATCAATGCTCCAAAATAAACAATTATACTACTACTTGATTTTATTATAAATTATCAAAAATAAAAATGCAACATATTTATGAATATTTTTGAATAATTATACAAAAATTGAAAAAATAATTTATACAAAATTTTTCAAAATCTGTCAAAAATCGCCAAAACATAACATATACATAACTCAAAAGCAAAAAAAGGAAGTGTGTATGATAATTGAAAATTTTGTAATATTTATGAATAAAATTCTGTTGTTTTCATCATTTATAAACAACGCACAGGGATTTCCTAAGCCACTTACAGAAAAACAAGAAAAAGAATACTTTGAAAAATATAAAAATGGAGACAAAGAAGCAAAAGATATTTTAATTAATCATAATCTAAGATTAGTAGCACACATTGTAAAAAAATATGCAGGCACAAGCGAAGCAGATGACCTTATTTCGGTTGGCACTATTGGACTAATTAAAGCAATAAATACTTTTGAGTATGGCAAAGGTACTCAACTATCTACATATGCGGCAAGGTGCATAGAAAATGAAATTTTAATGCTTTTAAGAGTTTCTAAAAAACACAAAAATGTTATGTCGTTAGATGAGAGTTTGGGACAAGACAAAGACGGCAACGACATTGAACTTGCGGACATTATTCCGTCTGATGAAGAAGAAATTTTGTCACAAGTTGAAAATAATGTTATAACATCAAAAATAAATAAGTTAATAGATGAAAAATTGGAGCCACGAGAGGCTGAAATAATTAAATTAAGGTATGGCATTGGAGGCAAAACGGCACTTACACAACGCGAAGTTGCTAACAAATTAAACATTTCTCGCTCTTACATATCAAGACTAGAAACAAAAGCGATTGAAATAATAAAAAAAGAAGTCGCACTTGACAACTTCTTTGATTAATTTAAACATCATCACGTTTTTTAAGTGTAGAATCAAGCAAGAGTGCTTTAAGTTCTGGCGATAAATCTTTAATTTGCTCTGCAATAGTTTTGTTTTCTTTAAAGCGGTCCTGCATTACACTGCCAAATGGATTGAAGTCATCATTTTCAAATGATGGCTTTTCTTCATCTTTATTGCCACTTGAACCAAAAATGTCTGACATGTCACTTGGCATATTTGTATCGTCATTCGAGTTTAAAAGTGCTTCAAGTGCAGAGTCCATATAGTCGTCTTCTATTGGTTGCGATTTTAATGGAATAAACTCGTCTGGATTAACTGCAGACTTTGGCTCAGGTTTTGGCTCGGAAGCAGTTTTTTTTGATGATTTTTTCTTTTTTTTGAAATGTGCTTTAATGTTATCTTTGTAAATAAAACAAAGAGTAATTAAAAAGGCAAGAACTGCAACAATTGAAATTACAACTATTAACATATACTTACCTCCTTTTTATTAACTATTAAAAATTATTGTCATCTTTTTTGCCGTTTGGTGTTTCACCTGCAATTGCTTTACGCATAGATGTATCGGCATTTAAGTTTTGAATTTTGTAGTAATCCATAACACCCAATTTGCCATCTTTTATTGCTTCTGCCATTGCTTTTGGAACCTCGGCTTCGGCTGCAAGTAACACTGCTTGCATTTGTTGTGTTTTTGCTTTCATTTCTTGTTCGTGGGCTTCTGCCATTGCTCTACGCTCTTCTGCTTCGGCTTGAGCAACAACTTTTCTTGTTTCTGCTTCACGTTTTCTAAGTTCTGCACCAATGTTTTCGCCAACATCAATATCTGCGATATCAATTGACAAAATTTTGTAACTTGTGCCAGTGTCAAGACCTTTTTCTATAACTTTTTGTGAGATATAGTCTGGGTTTTCTAGTACCTCTCCATGGGTTTCTGCTGAACCAACAGTTGTAACAATACCTTCACCAACACGTGCCAAAATTGTTTCGTCACCTGCACCACCTACAAATTTTGCGATGTTTGCTCTAACAGTAATTCTAACTTTAACCTTTAATTCAACACCGTCTTTTGCAACTGCCGAAATTAAATCTGTTGTAATAACCTTTGGTGTAACAGATTGTCTAACCGCTTGGTCAACGTCACGACCTGCAAGGTCAATTGCCTTTGCTTCTTCAATGTCTAGGTCAATTTTTGCACTATGGGCAGCGATTAACGCATTTATAACTTTTCTAACATCGCCACCTGCTAAGTGGTGAGTTTCTAATGACACAACATCAATATCAATACCTGCTTTTCTTGCCATGATATATGCGTCAATAATGGTTGCAACAGGTATACGGCGCATTTTCATACCAATTAACCTACTCATTGATACGTGTGCACCAGAAACAAGTGCAATAAACCAAGTTTTAATTGGCACTAAACAGATTAATAATACAATTAAAACCGCCAAAATTCCAATGGCAACATAAAGAATAATCATTCCTGTGCTAGCCAATAAAAGATTTAACATAATTTCCTCCAAATTTTAAAATGTTTGCAAATTAATAGGATAATTTATCAATCATAATGCGAGCGTCCTCAATTGCAACAACTCTTATAACCTCGCCTTTTTCTATGATTGCTCTAATGCTTTGGGCTTCGAATGTGTTTTGACCAATTCTGATTTTTCCAACAGGATGGCATTCTGTTAGGGTTAAGCCTTCTTTGCCTATTAGTTCCTTTAAATGCTCTTCTGTTTTTTCACGATAGTCTTTTGGTAATGCTGTTTTGTTTTCTACAATAGCACTTTTTGCAAGCAAGCCATGCTTTGCCGAATTAACAAAAATTAAAAACAAAATAACTGTAATTAGAACAATAATCAAAATCAAAAAGAACACTTGAATTACCGAGCCAGAGAATATTGCGTGCACCACAACACCTCCGATTTCGCATAATATTCCTGCAATTCCAAAAAAGCCAAAGCCTGGAATAACTGCCTCTACTATGCAAAAGATTACACCTAGCGACAAAAGAAGTATTACAATCCAACTCATATTGGTGAACAAGCCACCTAGTTCTGCCCAAAAATTAGCAAGTAACATTATAAATTATCCCCCTAAAACATTTTTAGTGTAGCATACAATTGTATAAATTGCAATATGCAAAGTTTCATTTTTTACATTTTTTTTAAAATTGCCTTTAATCAATTGACAAAAGCGTATTGTAGTAATAAAATATAGACAATTGCAATGAAAAAAGTGGCGACTTTGGAGCAAGCAAAAGAAATTTTGCCGTTTATGGTTTTTCGTTAAAAACATTTAAAGAGAATGCTTGTTAAAAATTAGCATTAACTGGGGTGGAACCGCGGTTTAATAAAAAAATCGTCCCCATATCAAACAAACCCGTTTGATATGGTTTTTTTGTACAAATTTTTTTAATTTAAAGGAGATTTTATGGAAAACAATGTAACAATGGATAAACTTGTAAGCCTTTGCAAAAGCCGTGGCATAATATTTCAAGGTAGTGAAATTTATGGCGGTATGGGCAACACTTGGGACTATGGTCCTATTGGTGTTGAAATTAAAAACAATATAAAACGTGCTTGGTGGAAGCGTTTTGTTCAAGAAAGTGAAAATTCTTTTGGTGTTGATGCTGCTATTTTAATGAATTCAAGAGTTTGGGACGCTAGCGGTCACACTACTTCCTTCTCTGACCCTAAAATGGACTGCAAAAACTGCAAAACTCGTCACAGAGCCGATAATTTGATAGAAAATTACTGTGCTAAGCACAATATTGCAAATGTTGTTCCAGACAAAATGACAAATGAAGAAATGGAAGCATTTATAGAAGAACACAAAATTGCCTGCCCTGTTTGCGGAAATCACAACTTTACTCCTATTCGCCAATTCAAATTAATGTTTGAAACTTCAAGAGGTGTAACTGAGGACAATACAGACAAAATTTATTTGCGTCCAGAAACTGCACAAGGTGAATTTGTTAACTTTTTAAATGTGCAAAGGAGCATGCGTGCAAAAGTACCTTTTGGTATTGCTCAAATTGGTAAAGCATTTAGAAATGAGATTACTCCTGGCAACTTTATTTTTAGAACAATTGAGTTTGAACAAATGGAACACCAATGGTTCTGCAAAGAAGGCACAGACCACGAATATTATGACATTTTTAAGAAAAAAGCTTTTGACTTTTTAACAAGCATTGGTTTTAACCCAGAACATTTGCGTTTTAAAGACCATGACAAACTTGCTCACTACGCAAAATCTGCTTGTGATATTCAATTCTTGTACCCAATGGGCTGGCAAGAACTAAACGGCATTCACAATCGTACAAACTATGACCTTTCTCGTCACCAAGAATACTCAGGCAAAAGCATGCTTTATATGGACCCTATAACCAATGAAAAATTTGTGCCTTATGTTATTGAATACTCAATTGGTGCAGACAGATTGATGCTTGCTGTTTTATGCGAAGCATATCATGAAGAAACTTTAGAAAACGGCGAAGTTAGAAATGTTTTAAAACTTGCCCCTTGCCTTTCTGCATATAAGGCTTGCGTTTTACCACTTATGAAAAAAGACCACAGTGCCAAAGCCCAAGAAATTCATAAAATGCTTGCAAAAGAATTTATGTGTGACTACGATGAAAGTGGTTCAATAGGCAAACGTTATCGCAGACAAGATGAAATTGGCACACCATATTGCATAACAGTTGATGAAAACACCCTTGCAAATAACACCGTTACAATTCGTGACCGTGACACAATGGAGCAAATTACTCTTCCTGTAGACCAAGTTGCCGATTACATTAAAGATAAAATTAAGTATTAAACTTATACACTAATTTAATAAGCAAAACTCCATGCTAATGAATAAAAGCATGGAGTTTTTTATTAAAGTGATTTTACTTCATAAAATACTTAACAATACTTTGTATTAAGGAACGAGAGAGCGTGTGAGTTTATGCCTGTACAAAAACACTTAAAAAGTAACAAATTTAAAAATATGAACTACTTGAATAAACTACAAAAAATACCTCCTTGCCCATTAAGAGATACAAGAAGGTATTTTATTAGTTACTTATAAATAATTTTGCTGTACAAAAATGTTATTTGACGCTACTAAATTATGATTTGGAAAGCTGGACGGACATATCCCTCGCTGCTATTAACCATAAAAAATCGATCATAACCGCTAACACTAACACCGAATACCCCCATCGTCGAATGTGATGATGTATCAATGATAGGCGTACGAAGCCACCAAAGTACTAATGATGAAGCGACATCATTACCTTTTAGTGCTAGAATATTTTTATAGTGTGTACCAACACTCTCATACTGTGATTTTACCGATTCTCCACCATTTATTAGATCTAGTTCATCTTCTGAAAGGAGCCATAGTTTTTGTGCTGTGGTGGTTGTACATGCTCCCTCGCAATCAGTTGCAACATTTGGGCTTTCTTTATCGTTTATTATTCTTCCTGCAATTTTACTATATACTGGGTCTGTGCTTGTTGTTATGCCATATTCTGTAAAGAATGTGTCAGTTGTTGAAGTTTCATCAGTTATATAGGTTTGTACGATACTTCCCTCATATACATTTACAAATGATTCATTAAATTTTTTTGGACCTAAAGCATACTCGCTAATAAACCAATAAGTACCTGAAGGAAGAGCAGAGCCTTCAGCTATTACATCTGACTCTGTTTTTACTGCTTGCATATTCGAACCATCTTTGTTACCTTTGGCAAACAAGTACCAACGCAGTGCCTTGCCGTTGTATGTACCCATTTCTACATAGTTTCGTTTCGCAGTTGTTGTTAAATCAGATTTTGTATACCCTTTAAAAGTTTCGCTATCTTCCTCTCCACCAGTAGCACCTGCATCATAGTAAAAATCACCAACTAATGCTGTATCTATTCCTGCAATTGGTGGAACATATTGCCCAACGCTGAATGACAATTGCAACTTGCCTGCAAGAGCAGTTAGGGAGTCTAAGTCTGACTCTGCTATGGTTAGGGTTACAACAATATCTGCTGTTTTGTTGCTTGAAGTGTCTAAAATAACCTC
>CAVISZ010000136.1:2687-11754 GCA_963645585.1 uncultured Eubacteriales bacterium | reverse complement strand
GCAATTAAGATATATCAAAAAAGAAATAGACGTTTTGGTGGTCTTAAAAATGCTTAAACAATAGGAGAAAAAATGAAACAAAGAATTTTAACAGGCTCTGCCTTGTTGGCGTTTATGGTTTTGTTGTTTTTTACAAAATCAATCACACCTTATGT
Organism: uncultured Eubacteriales bacterium; assembly: GCA_963645585.1. Classification (GTDB taxonomy): domain Bacteria; phylum Bacillota; class Clostridia; order Christensenellales; family UBA1242; genus HGM11367. Next base: position 11,599 of record CAVISZ010000136.1, on the reverse strand, counting down.
GTTTGACGCTTTTATCATTTATATATCAATTGTTGGCGGATTGGAGATGTCAAACCTCCTTGCCAAATTTAATTACTATAATAGTAAACTTGCAATAGGAATTTTCCCTTTGCTTGCATATGGTCTTTTTAAATTATGTACCTATTTGCAATTGTCGTTATATTTAGTTATTGTCTTGCAAGTCGCACTGGTTATTTTGGTTGCATTTGTAGTATCTTTAGTGCATTTAATAGCAAGAAAAAAGAGTGATAACGAAATTAAAACAAGAAAATTAACTTGTTCGCTTGAGCAATTCGCTATGTTTAAAGGTATCCAAACATTGTTTGGCTTGCTTTATCCTGCTTTTGCATTAACAGCACTTTTATACTTAAATAACGTACAAAATTTAACATATGTGTTCACAAGCGTAAGCGATAGGGCATATTCAGCATCTATGTTCTTCTTAATTTACACTTTTGTTGTCCCAATTGTTGTAGATTCGTTTGCAATGCTTACAGGTTCAATATTTAAAGGCAAAAAACTATGTGAAAACATTAGCCCCAAAAAAACAGTTTCTGGTGCAATTGGTGGCTTGTTGTGGGGCATTATAGCATCTGTTGCAATGTTCTTTATCTTTAACTCAATTGATAAATTTAGATTATTGTTTATTGCTGTTAATTTAACATGGTGGAAAATGCTTATTGTTGGCATAATTTCTTCAATTGTTTGTCAACTTGGTGATATTTTTGAAAGTTTCTTAAAACGTAAAGCAGATGTAAAAGACAGTGGTGACCTTTTGCCAGGTCATGGTGGTGTTTTAGATAGAATAGATAGCCATATCGCAAATGCTATTGTAACATTTGTATTTATGTTAATTGTATTGCTTTAAGGAGGTTTAACTAATGATTTTGGCATCATTTGCGTCAGTAATGATGAATATTTTGTATGTCGTAATCGCCATTGTTGTGCTTTTAACAATGGTTTTAATTCATGAATTAGGACACTATATTGCAGGTAGAGTTCTAGGGTTCAAAATTACCGAATTTTCAATTGGTTTTGGTAAGGTTTTGTGGCAAAAAACAAACAAACGCGGTGAAAAAATCTCACTAAGATTGTTTCCTTTGGGAGGTTTTTGTGCATTTTTAGGCGAAAACGATGACGATGAAGAAAAAAAATCTTCTGATGATAAGGTAAGCGATGATAACGCTAGTGTAAAAAGTGACGTTATTGATGTAAAACCTGTAAATGTTAAGCAGGAAACAACATACAAAACCAGCAAAAAAAATAAAAAAGATAAGAAAAATAAAAACAAAAAAAGTCATTATAAAGTTGAGTACACAAACTCAGGTAAATTTAATGACCAAAAACCTTGGAAACGCATAATTGTTTACCTTGCAGGTGTAACTTTTAACTTTTTATCAGCTTTTATATTTGCAATTATTTTCCTTTGCGTTGGTGCATATGATGGTTACAAATTTTCTCCAACAACAGGTTATAGTGTAAACATGTATGACCCTTCAAGCGGGGTTGTTGTAGGTCAATTACAAAATGATACAACAGTATATGCAATTAATGGTGTTGAAATAAACTATGCAAGAGGAAAGGTTTTTGCATCAATAGTACCTGAAGATGCAAGTAGTATCACTATTACAATTGAAAATGACGGAAGAAAAACTGATGTTATGTTAAAACGCACTTTTGCAGATGAAGAAGGAAATGCTAATGCTGTTTTTGGCATCAATTATTCAACATGCAGAATAGATTATAACTTTGGCGATGTGCTTCGTGATTTTGTTCCATTTACGCTTAATATTTCAGTTTTAATACTTCAAGCATTTTGGCAAATAATTACAGGTAAAATTGCTCTAAAACAATTAGGTGGACCAATTTCAACAATCACTCAAATGACGCAAGTTGCCTCATATGGTCTCGCAAACTTCCTATATTTACTTCCTCTTCTTGCCGCAAACTTGGCTATATTTAACATTTTGCCAATACCTGGGCTAGACGGCGCTCATTGTGTGTTTACTACAATAGAATGGATAAGAGGTAAGCCAATTAAAAGGAATGTTGAAAACGCAATACATGGTTGGGGAATTATATGCCTGTTTGCGTTTGTAATTATAATTGATGTTATACATTTAATTGCAGGCTGATGACATATTTTAAGTTCTAAAATATACTTAGGAGTTATAATGAATTTTACAGAATTACTTTCGGAGAAATTAAATGGAAAATATGATTATTTAAAAGTTTTGAAAGTGGTATACAATACCACTTTTTCTGTATGTCATATAAATTTTATTTATCCTGAAAATGTTGCCACTTTAAATGATGGTCAAAAAGAAGAAATTAAGCAAGCAGTATCTGAAATTTTGAATATTAAAGGAAAGTTAGAGTGCAAGTTTAATAAAAGTTATTTAGACGAAAATATAGTAAAACAAAAAATTCATGACTTTTTTCAAACAAACTATGACAGCATTTCATCTTGCATAACTGACAATAATATAGGCTACATAAGAAACAATATTGCGGTTGAAATAACTTTATATGTTAACGAAACTTTACATAAATACTTTAAAGATAACGATGTATCAGAAAATTTAAAAAAATTTTTACAAGATAATTTTTGTGGCGAATTTGTATGCAATAGCCAAATTGATAACACTGACGATTTTGACGAAGATAGTTTAGAGGCTCGCGCAATTGAAATTCAATCAAAAATACAAGTTCAAGCGCGTACTCCAAGATATAAAGTAGACAATGTTAGTGTGGTGTTTGGTTCGGATATTATGCCTATGCCAGAATACATAGAAAATGTTAAGTCTGAAAAAGTTTCATTAATTCTTGCGGGAACAGTAGAAAAACTTGAACAAAAAGAATTTTTGCCACGCAGAAACAAACTCAAAGGCATTGATGAAAAAAGAAAAATGTACAAATTTATTTTAAATGATGGAACAGGTAAAATAAATTGCATTCATTTTTGTACCAAAAGCTCAGAAAAACACTTTGTATTGGTTGAAGAAGGCTCATACATTCTTTGTTTGGGCAACTATGTTAAACGTGATAATGGTGAATTTCAGTACATGATAAAATCTTTGTCGCTTTGCTCAAAAACCGATGAAGTTGTTGTTTATGACGATGAAAAAGACCCTCATGACTCATATAAATTTGTTCATCCAACGCCATACACAAGAATTGTGCAAAATAATATTTTTGATGTCAAAAAACAATATCCTGACTACATAATGAACAACACATTTGTAGTGTTTGATGTTGAAACAACAGGACTTGTTCCTGACAAAAACGAAATTACTGAAATTGGAGCAGTTAAAATTGTCAATGGCGAAATTACTGAGAGATTTCAAACCTTATGCAAACCACATCAATCTATATCCGCCGAAATAACCAAGCTTACTGGCATAACAAATGATATGGTTGCAAACGAACATTCTCCTGAAGAAATCATCGAGGACTTTTTGCTTTTTGCAGGTGATAGCGTAATGGTTGGCTATAATGTAAACTTTGACTATCAATTTATACAATTAACTGCAAAAAAAGTTGATAAACTATTCACAAACGAATTTAGAGACTGCATGGGTGACGCAAAAGAGAAGTTGTTTTTGCCAAATTATAGACTAGGAACAGTTGTTGCTCACTTGGGTGTTACGCTTGATAATGCACATAGGGCGCTATATGACGCAACGGCAACGGCTGAGGCATTTTTAAGATTAAGTTTAATGTAATTTATCAAATAGAACGAAATATTGTAGACAATCCTTGTTTTTGCCTACAATTTTTTTAAAAAGGCAATAAATATGTTAAAAACTATTGCTTTATTCAAAAGAATATGCTAATATAATAATACATACTAGGTTAGGCGTGGGCAAGTTTTTGCCCACGCTTAATTTAAGGAATGAAATTAATTGGAGGAAATGGTGGCAAGTAGAGTTATTGATAAATGCAATCAATCAATTGTTCCAATCATTGAAAATTTGGGTTATGATGTGTTGGAAGTTGAATATGCTAAAAAAGTAGATGGCATGAACTTAACGTTTTTTATTGATAAAAAAGACGGAATAACAATTGACGACTGCGAAAAAGTCAACAATGCAATCACAGATGTGTTAGACGAAATTAATGTGTCAGATGACGCACCTTACATTTTAAATGTAAGTTCGGCAGGGTTAGATAGACCTATTAAAAATTATAAAGATTTTTTAAGAAATCAAAACAAACAGGTTGAAATCAAATTGTATGTTCCACAAAACAAACAAAAATTGTTTACAGGTGCATTAATTGGTTTTGATGATAATGGATATACTATCAAAACAAGCACAGGTGAAGAATTATTTTTTGAGAAAAGCAAGGTTGCTATTTGCACCCCAGTTATAGAGTTTTAAGGAGAAATTAAAATGACAAATAAAGATTTTTTTCAAGCATTAGAAGATCTTGAACGCGAAAAAAATATCAATTCAGAGCAATTTATAGAATCTTTAGAAACTGCTCTTACATCTGCATATAAAAAAGTTTATGGCGAGGCTAAATCTGCTTTGGTTAAACTAAATCCTGAAAAGGCAACAATCAAAATTTATAGTTATAAAACTGTTGTAGAAACTGTTGCTGACCCTGATAAAGAAATCAGTTTGGAAGACGCTAAACAAATTAAAAAATCTTACGCAGTAGGCGATGTTGTAACTGAAGAGGTTAGTCCAAAAGATTTTGGTCGTATTGCTGCTCAAACAGCAAAGCAAGTAGTTATGCAAAAACTTAAAGAACTTGAAAGAGAACAGGCTTTAAGTGAAATTTCTGAGCGTGAAGATGAATTAATTACCACAATTGTAAAAAGAGTAGAAAATGGAACAGTTTATGTTCAACTTGCAGGCTCTAACATGGAAGGCGTAATGCTAGAAAACGACCAAATCCCAGGAGAACATTACAATATTGGTCAAAGAATAAAAGTTTATGTTAAAAAAATTAAAGACTCATTTAAAGGTCCACAAATTCAAGTTTCTAGAGCAAATAATGGTTTTGTTAAAAAATTGTTTGAAATTGAAATTCCTGAAGTTGCAAGCGGTGATGTAGAAATTAAAAACATAGCAAGAGACCCTGGCAACAGATGCAAAGTTGCAATTTTAAGCACAAAACCACATATTGATGCTTTGGGCGCATGTGTTGGTAACAGAGGTGTTAGAATTAACACAATAATGGGTGAATTAAATGGAGAAAAAATAGATTTAGTTCTATATTCAGATGATCCACTTGAGTACATTGCAAAAGCTTTGGCTCCTGCAGAGGTAATTTCGGTTGAAATTAATGAAAGTTTAAAAGCATCTCAAGTTATTGTTCCTGACGACAAATTGTCACTTGCAATTGGTAAACAAGGTCAAAATGTAAGGCTTGCAGCAAAACTTACTGGTTGGAAAATAGATGTTAAACCAAAAAGCAAAGTTGACGCAATGTCAGAAAACTCACAAGATTATGAAATTACAGAGCTTGATGATGACGATGATACATTTGCAGATTTAGAAGACATAACTGAATAGAGGTGTTAGATTGAAGCGAGAAGTTAGTCGTATGTGCTTTATATGTAAAAAAGTACATAATAAAGATGAAATGATACGTTTGGTTAAAACATCAAGTGGTGAAATATTTATTGATAAATCAGGTAAAGCTAATGGAAGAGGCGCATATATTTGTAAAGATGCAAATTGTATAGAGCAAATTAAAAAACAAAAAATATTGTCTCGTGCGTTTAAATGTGAATTTCCACCAGCAGTATATCAAAAGTTATGTGAGGAATTAATTGTTAAAAAGTAGTTTAGATAAAATAAAAGGTTATGTTGGCATTGCCAATAGAGCAAATTATGTTATTTTTGGGGCTGATAACCTAAAAGGTTACACGCATAAGTTATATTTAGTCTTGTATAGAGATGATTACAAAACAACAATTTTAAAAACAGTGAATGAGTTGTCGCAAAAAAATATAACTTGTGTTAAACTTGGTTTTGATGATTTTAATTATATTGTTAACACCGACAAGTGCAAATTGTTTGCAATAAAAAATAAAGGAATTTCAGAGCAGATTTTAAAATATTTAAGGAGTGAAAATATTAGTGGCTAACGAAAAATCAAATGGATTAAATAATTTAAAAACAATTAATAAAATCCAAAAAGAGGGTGTGTTGCAAGAGTTGCTTCGTGACCTACGCTCTACAAAAAGTCAATTAGAGATGTTAATTAAAAACACATCTCGTTTTATGGCGTCAAAAAAAGAGGCTAAAGCGGTTGAGCAAAAAGTTGAAAAGGTAGAAGTAGTTGCTCCTGTTAAAGAAGAAGTGGTTATTGCAAAAGAAAAAGAATCTGCCCCAACTATTAGTCCAAAGCCAGCGGTTGAGAAAAATAACAATAACAATAATAACAACACAGAGCGTAACCAATTTAGAGAACAACGCCCATTTAACAGAGACCAAAGAGGTTTTAATCGCGAGCAAAGACCATTCAACAATGGCTACGGTAATAATAATTACAATAATAACCGCCAGTTTAACAATAATAGACCTTATCAAAACAATAATGAAAGACGTCCATTTAATAATGACAGAAAACCTTTTATGCAAAACGGACAACGCCCATTTGGTCCTAAAACATCCAATGGGTTTGCTCAAAGCAGAGCAAACGCTTTTAAGAGTTTTGCTCCATTAGAAAGCTCAAAAGTGCTTGCAGGTCCAGAAAAAACTTTTGCAGGCAAAAAACCTCCTGTAAAAAATCAATATGACGAGAAAAAACAAATGAGCAAAAAAGCCCTTATGAAACGTGGCTTTATTGTTGATGACTCATACAATGAGGATATTGACGGTGTTAGAATGGGCTCAAGAAAGCTTGTAAAAGGCAAAAAGAAAGAAAGTGCTGTATTTGTTGCTCCAGCTATTGAAAACGCTGTAATAACAACCGAAAATGTTACTGTAAAAACATTGTCAGAGAAAACAGGTAAGCCTGTAACCGAAATAATCAAAAAACTTATGTTGCTTGGTATTATGGCAACTATCAACAGCTCAATAGACTTCACAACTGCCGAGCTTGTTTGTGAGGAACTAGGCGTAAAACTAGAACAAAAATTAGAAAAAACCTACGAAGAGAAACTTGAGGAACAATCAAAAGAGTTGGGCGAGCACGCTGTTGCACGTCCACCAGTTGTAACAGTTATGGGACACGTAGACCATGGTAAAACTTCACTTTTGGATGCTATAAGAAAAACAAATGTTGTAAGTGGAGAAGCGGGTGGCATTACTCAAAAAATAGGTGCTTATCAAGTTACTTGGAATGGTCAAAAAATTACATTTATTGATACACCAGGTCACGCTGCCTTTACTGCTATGCGTGCAAGAGGTGCAAAGGTAACAGATATTGCTATTCTTGTTGTTGCGGCAGATGATGGCATTATGCCACAAACAATTGAAGCAATTAACCATATAAAAGCGGCAAATTGCCCTATGGTTGTTGCTATTAACAAAATGGATAAACCTGAAGCAAATCCAGAAAGAATTAAACAACAACTAGCCGAAAATGGCGTTTTGCCAGAAGAATGGGGTGGTGACACTATATTGGTTCCTATTTCTGCGAAACAAGGTGTTGGAATTGATAAATTGCTTGAAAATGTATTATTAGTAGCAGAAATGCAAGAGTTAAAGGCAGATCCTGACCAAACTGCAGTTGGTGCAGTTATTGAGGCTGAGTTAGACAAAAATAGAGGTCCTATTGCCACTGTATTGGTTCAAAATGGCACTCTTCATGTTGGCGATAGCGTAATGAGTGGTATTACATTTGGTAAAGTTAGAGCAATGTTTGATGAAAACGGCAAACAAGTTAAAGTTGCTCCACCTAGCACTCCTGTCGCAATTCTTGGCTTAGATTCTGTTCCAAACGCGGGTGACCAAGTTTATGCAATTGATGAAAAATTGTCCAAACAAGTTATTCAAGAAAGAATAAACAAAATTAAAGAAGAACGTGCAAATTCTACATCTGGTGTTTCTCTTGACGACTTTATGGATAGAGTTAACGAAGGAAAACTTAAAACTCTTAACATTATCATTAAAGCCGATGTCCAAGGCTCTGTAGAAGCGTTAAAACAAACTTTAACTGTTATAAAAAATGAAGAAGCAAAAGTTGTTTGCATTCATAGCGGAGCAGGCCCTGTTACAGAGTCTGATGTAATTTTAGCAGGTGCAAGTAACGCAATAATCATTAACTTTAACTTAAAATTAGCAAGCAAAATTGAACAATTTGCTGAAAATCAAAAAGTTGAAATTAAATCTTATAAAGTCATCTACGAATGCGTTGACGAAATAACAAGAGCATTAAACGGAATGTTGTCGGTTAAATATGAAGATAAAGTTATCGGACACAGTGAAGTTAGAGCAATGTTTAAACTATCAAGTGCGGGCGTTGTTTGTGGTTCTTATGTTAAAGATGGTAAAGTTACACGTAATTCATATGTAAATGTTTATCGTGGTGACGAAAAGATTTTACAAACTCAAGTAGAAGCACTTAAAATTCAAAAAGATGACAAAGCTGAAGTTAATTTTGGCTACGAATGTGGCATAAAATTAAAGGATAGCACTGGCATTCAAGTTGGCGATATTTTTGAAATTTATGAAAAAGTTGAAATAAAAAGGGGTTAAAATATGGAGAATGTAAGGCAAGAGCGAGCAAATTCTGAAATTGCAAAAGCACTTTCTGTTATCTTAAGAGAAAAGGTTAATGATCCACGCATTAATGGGTTGTTTATAACCATAACCTATGTTAAAACATCAGCCGATTTTAGGCATTGCAAAGTGGGTTTTAGCGTCATAAATGCAAATAAACAAGATGTTAGAAATCTATTACAAAAAATTGAAGGCTTTATTAAAAAAGAACTATTAAAAATGGTTAAA
>CAVISZ010000136.1:0-2622 GCA_963645585.1 uncultured Eubacteriales bacterium | reverse complement strand
CAGAACTTGAGTTCATTGCAGATGTGGGTGAGGAAAATAGTAAAAGAATTAATGATATTTTGCAAAATTTAAATATTCCACAAGAAATAAATGAAGATTAAAAAGGTTTCTATGAAAGAAATTATTAAAAAAATAAAACAAAGTAAAAGAGTAGCCATAATTGCTCACGTGTCTCCTGATGCAGATTGCTTGAGTAGCATGTCTGCTCTTTATTGCATTTTAAAGCAATTTGGCAAAGAATGTAGCATGTTTGTTGATTGTGATAAATTTAAAGAATACATTTCATTCTATAAATTTAATTTGCCATTAAATACAGAATTAAACGCTAATGATTTTGATACCATTTTTACTGTAGATGTGCCTCAAATCACTATGCTTGGAAAGTATAGTAGTGTGGTTTTAAGTCATTCAAATGTTGTCTGCATAGACCATCACCCAACAAACAATATTCCTGCACAAACAAAATTTGTAGATAGCGATTTTTCTAGTTGTAGCGAGATTATATATAAAATAGCTGAGCAGTTAAAAGCAAAAATAACACCAGAAATTGCAAGTTTTATTTATGCGGGAATAATTGGTGATACAAACTGTTTTCAAAACGATAATACCAATTCAAACACATTTATAACTGCAAGTAATTGCTTAGTTTGCGGTGCTGAAAAAAATCTGATTACATTTTTATTTCAAAAGCATCAAACATATGAAGAAATGATACTTAAAAAATTAGCTTACGAAAATTTAATTATAAGCGATAAAATAGGCTATGTCATTTTAACAAAAAAAATGTTGAAAGAAGCAAATACAGACGATTGTCCTATGCTTGTGAATGAGATTTTGAACACAGGTGACAACCTTTTTGCCTTTGTAATTAAGCAAAAAGATAAAAATACATATAGTGTTTCACTTAGATGTAAAGAAGGCTACAATGTGGCAAAAATAGCAAGCACGTTTGGTGGTGGAGGTCATGTTCAAGCTTCTGGGTTTATGTTTACAGGCTCGCCAACAAAATATGCTAAACTTATAAAAATAGAATGTGAAAAGCAAATTGAGGGAAGTAATGTTTGAACAAGATGCAATAATAAATTTAAATAAACCAACGGGTATGTCATCGTTTTTAGCAGTAAAAAAGGTTGCAAGACTGTTAGGTGTAAAAAAAGCAGGTCATATGGGAACGCTTGACCCGTTAGGCACAGGTGTTTTGCTTGTTGGTGTTAATAAAGGCACAAAACTATTTGAAGAGTATTTAAATAAAATTAAAACATATGTGGCGGTATTTCACTTTGGTTACGAAACGGACACTTTAGATAGTGAAGGTAGCATTATTAATGAAAACCAAACTGTTATAACAGAAAATGACATACTAAATGTTTTACCAACTTTTATTGGAAAACAAGAGCAGATGCCACCATTGTATTCAGCAAAAAAAGTGAATGGAAAAAAAGCATGCGATGTCGCGAGAAGTGGTGGGCAGGTTGAGTTAAAAACAAAATGTATTGAAATATATAACATAAACCTTATAAGAACCTTGGGCAACAATAATTTTCAGTTTGAAATTATTTGTTCAAGTGGCACATATATAAGAAGCATCTGTCGTGATTTAGCATACAAATTATCAACATATGGTACTATGCTTAGTATTATACGCACAAAATGTGGTGATTTTAATATATCTAATTCATGTACATTAACAGATATTCAAAACGGAATAATTAGTTATAAATTAATATAAAAGGTAAAAATAATGGAAAATAAAATTAGATTTGGTCCTTCAGGCAATAGCAAAATATTTTATGAGTCAGGTTATAAACATAGCGTTGACGCACCAAAATTTTGCAGTCAGGTTGGTCTGTCTGCGTATGAGTATTCGTTTGGCAGAGGATTTACGATGTCGCTTGAAACTGCCAAAATTTTAGGTGAAAATGCAAAAAATAATAATATATTGTTAAGTTATCATGCCCCTTATTATATCAACTTTGCCAATGAAAGTGACGAAATGGCACAAAAATCAATTGAATATGTCAAAAAGGGGCTAATGTATGTAAATGCGTCTGATGCAAGAGATTTGGTCGTTCACCTCGCGTCTTGTGGCAAACAAGATAGAAATCAAGCCCTCAAACTAACAGATAAACGTTTGGATATGTGCTTGCAACAAGTGTATGATAACAATTTGGCAGGTCGCGGAAAAATTTGCCCAGAAACTATGGGCAAGTATTTGCAGATTGGCACTTATAAAGAAATTATAGATTTTTGCACTAAAGATAAAATTCTTGTACCTACCTTTGATTTTGGGCATATAAATTGTGTAATGCAAGGAGGCTTGAAAACATCTGACGACTATAAAAAAATATTTGATTATTGCTTTGAAAAACTAGGTGAAGAAAAAACCAAAAATTGTCATATACATTTTAGCAAAATTGAATATTCAGAAAAAGGTGAAGTAAAGCACCTTAACTTAGATGATACTGTTTATGGTCCAGAATTTGAGCCTTTGGTAAAAATTTTAAAAGATTATAACTTGACCCCAACAATCATCTCAGAGTCAAAAGAAATGATGATGGAAGATGCCATTAAATTAAATGACATATATGATAATTGTTAAAAAGGTTTTGTGTGATGTAGTAT
>CAVISZ010000135.1:0-8808 GCA_963645585.1 uncultured Eubacteriales bacterium | reverse complement strand
GTTGCATACATATTTCTTTGTAACTCTCCAAACCTTTACAATTTTGCATACGGCTTAAACTAATTTGCTCGTCACCACAAAAAATCGAATCTATAAATTCCCTTATATTGTTTGTTTCTGGTGAGTAGTATTTTTTATCAAAATTCATGAAAGAATATTCGTTGTCGTAAAGAGGTGCAAGCGTAACATTTCCACGTTTATCAATAATAAGAGAAATATTGTTAAAGTGTCTATCACCTTGAAAAGTTAGCAAATCGAACGCTACCATTTGATACAAACCTTTTGTAATTTGTTCCATATCCAAATTATATTTTTCACCACTCTGCTCTATAAGTTCTAATATCATGTTGACATTTCTATTCTTTTTGTCAATTATGTCTAAACTTCTTGTTTCAGGTGAATCTAATGCACCAACTAAAAGAAATTTATAAAGAGAGAAAAGTTGTTCGTCTTTTTTTAAAAAATTATAAGATGCAACACCGCTAGTATTGTTCATATCGTCCATAACAGCAGGTTCATAAATAGCACATTTTATGCCCATATTTTTTGCAAGTCTGTAACATAAAATTTCGTTTAAAAATTCTGTTTTACTTGCTTTTGAAATCGCTTGCGATTTAAACAACACCTCGCCTTTTGGAACTAAAAACCAATACGAACCAAACTGACATGTTGAAACTCCCGACTCACCAACTCTTCGCCTACATTTTGCAAATTCTAACATCAACCCTTTTGCAAGTTTTATGTTTGAGTTATACTTTTCGTAATTTTTAATTTGTGCGGAATGGCTAATTTTGATGTCATTTGTATTAAGTTTTGGCATTGTCTTCCCCTTTTATAAATGTTTGATTCAACTCTTTTTGCTTTTCGAGAATTCTATTTCTTGAAAAATCAAGCATTTGAATTGTAAATTCCTTATAGTCCTGATTTATTCTATAACCCTGACTTTCTAGGTCTTTATATACTGGTCTTAAGTCAGCATTTTGCAAAATATTATCAAAAATGTGAGTGAAAACAGGATTTTTATCTGCCACCATTGCAATTTGCTCCAAAAGTTCATCAAAACTGCTAATTCCAATTACGTTTTGCAAACTAAAGTAAGGAATTATGCCTCTGCCACAAAAATAACTGCTAATATATTCCTCTGGCGAATCAAAGGAATCTTCATAGCAAGGAGGCAAATGGCACGACAAAAAGAATGAGTATTCATTGTCATAAAGTGGTGCCATTTTTATGTTATTTTTGCTATCTAAAATAAACGACACATTTCTTAGGTGCCTATCTTCTTGATACGTTAATGTGTCAAAAATCATATAAGCGTATAGCGAACACATTATTTGCTTATAGTCAATTCTGTAAACATCGTCATATTCTTCTAGGTTTTTCATGATGCTAAAAATATCTTTTTTGCACAAGCCTAGCATTTCGCTTACACTGATTAGTTTTTCATTTTTATTTAAAAAGTTAACTGAAGCAATGCCTTCTATTTTTTTGTCTTTATTAACCGATGCAGGAAAATACTCTGCACAAGGCAAACCCATATTTTTTGCCAAATTGTAGCACAAAATTTCATTCAGTTTTTGAATTGAATAATACTGTGCGTCACCTTGTTTAAATAAAACATAGCCTCTTGGAGTTTTAAACCAGAACCTTCCAAAATTGCAGGTTGATTTACCGCTACCTCCCTCGCGAGTGGTTGTGCGTTTTAAGTCCAAAATGACCTCGTTTGCAAGGTGTATATTTTCGCTATATTTATCGCTATTTTTTAAAATGCTTTTAAATTGCTTCATGCTTACATTTTACTATTAACCACACTTTTTGTCAATATTGCTATGTTTAAAGCAATTTTTTTATCGCAAAAATGTGCATAACTACCCCCAATATGCAGAAAAAAACACGCAATTGGGTTGTTTTGCGTGTTTTTTATTGTAAGATGAAATTTTTTTGATTTTGGGTTGAAATCAAAATTTTTAAAATGTGGATAAGTGTAAGATTTTACCACATAAAAATTTAATGAAACGAATTCATTTTTGACTATTAAAGCCAAATTTGTTAATTACTCGATGATTGTTGTAACAACACCTGAACCAACAGTGTGTCCGCCTTCACGGATAGCAAATCTTAAACCTTGTTCAATAGCGATTGGTTTAATAAGTTCAATTGTCATTGTTACGTTATCACCAGGCATAACCATTTCTGTTCCTTGTGGAAGTTCAATAGTACCAGTTACGTCAGTTGTTCTGAAGTAGAATTGAGGTCTGTAACCATTGAAGAAAGGTTTATGACGTCCGCCTTCTGCTTGTTTCAAAACGTAAACTTGAGCTTGGAATTTAGTGTGTGGGTGAATTGAACCAGGTTTGCAAAGAACTTGACCTCTTTCGATATCTGTTCTTTGGATACCACGAAGCAAGATACCTGCGTTATCGCCTGCTTGAGCTTCGTCAAGTAATTTGTGGAACATTTCAATACCAGTAACAACTGTAGATTTCTTTTCGCCAAGACCTACAATTTCTACTGTATCGTTCATATGAACAACACCACGCTCTACTCTACCAGTAGCAACGGTACCACGACCAGTGATTGTGAATACGTCTTCAACTGGCATCAAGAATGGTTGGTCAGTTGCTCTTGCTGGGTCTGGGATGTATGAGTCTAATGTATCCAATAATTCTTGGATTGGTTTGCACCATTCGCTATCTACATCACCAGCTTGGCAAGCTTCGGCAGCTTTGAAAGCTGAACCTTTGATGATTGGAGTTGTGTCACCAGGGAATCCGTAAGATGTTAATAAATCTCTGATTTCCATCTCAACAAGATCTGCAAGTTCTGGATCATCAACTTGGTCCATTTTGTTCATGAATACAACGATGTATGGAACACCAACTTGACGAGCAAGCAAGATGTGTTCACGAGTTTGAGGCATTGGACCATCTGCAGCAGAAACTACAAGGATAGCACCGTCCATTTGTGCGGCACCAGTGATCATGTTTTTAACATAGTCAGCGTGTCCTGGGCAGTCTACGTGTGCGTAGTGACGATTTGCAGTTTGATACTCTACGTGAGCAGTGTTAATTGTGATACCTCTAGCCTTTTCTTCTGGGGCTTTATCGATATCTTCGTATTTCATTGCATCTGCCATACCTTTAGCAGCGCAATATTGGCAAATAGCGGAAGTTAAAGTTGTTTTACCATGGTCAACGTGTCCGATTGTACCAACGTTTACGTGAACTTTACTTCTGTCAAATTTTTCCTTAGCCATTGTTAAAATCTCCTTTAATTTTTTAGTATACGAGTGCATTATAGCACATTAATTTTATTTTGCAAAATGTTTTTCACATTTTTTGCCTTTAAATACCATAAAAACAATTGATTTTAAGGGAACAACGCATGTTATTAAGGGTCATTCCCTTTTAACAATTGCAATAAACTAACAAATTAGTTTTCTTTTTTACGGTTATTCATAATTTTTTCGGCGATTGATTTTGGAACTTCTGCATATTTTAAAGGTTCCATAACAAACACACCACGACCTTGAGTTTGTGAACGAAGGTCAGTTGCGTAACCAAACATTTCTGATAGTGGAACTTCGGCGTTAATTCTTTGAGAACCTGAAATGCTTTCGGTTCCTTGAAGTAAACCACGGCGAGATGTTAAGTTGCCCATAACAGTGCCTAGATAGTCATCTGGAATTTCAACAGAAACTTTCATAATAGGCTCCATTAAAACAGTGTCCGCTTTGCTTGCAGCCTCTTTAAATGCTAAAGAACCTGCAATTTTAAATGCCATTTCTGATGAGTCAACATCGTGGAACGAACCATCAAATACGGTTGCTCTAAAGCCAACTGTTTCGTAACCTGCAAGAACACCGTTCATGCGGGCTTCGTTAATACCATTGTTGATTGGTTGAATAAATTCTTTTGGAATTGAACCACCAACGGTTTTATCAACAAATTCGTAGCCGTCATTACCTTCTTCCAAAGGCTCAAATTTAACCCAGCAGTGACCATATTGACCTTTACCACCAGATTGACGGATATATTTACCTTCTGCTTCAACAGGTTTTTTCATTCTTTCTCTGTAAGAAACTTGTGGAGCACCAACGTTTGCTTCTACTTTGAACTCACGAAGAAGTCTATCAACGATGATTTCTAGGTGCAATTCACCCATACCAGCGATGATTGTTTGACCTGTTTCTTGGTTTGTAGAAACTCTAAATGATGGGTCCTCGCGTGAAAGTTTTGCAAGAGCCAAAGCCATTTTTTCTTGTTGGTCTTTTGTTTTTGGTTCAATAGCAAGTTGAATAACTGGTTCTGGGAACACCATGCTCTCGAGTTGTATTGGGTGTTTCTCATCACAAAGAGTGTGACCAGTAATTGTGTCTTTTAAACCAACGATTGCGGCAATATCACCTGCACCAACTTCTTGAATTTCGGTACGGTTGTTTGCGTGCATTCTAATTAAACGTCCAACACGTTCTTGTTTACCAGTGATTGAGTTGTAAACATAAGAACCTGCTTTTAACTTACCGCTGTAAACACGGAAGAATGTTAAGCCACCAACAAATGGATCGGTTGCGATTTTGAATGCAAGACCAGCAAATGGAGCGTCCTCGCTTGCTTCTCTTGTTTCTTCTTCGCCAGTATCAGGGTTAATACCCTTGATTGCGTCAATGTCAAGTGGAGATGGTAAATATTCTACCATTGCGTCTAGTAAGTTTTGAACACCTTTGTTTTTATAAGATGAACCCATAATCATAGGTGTGATTTTTTTAGCAATTGTTGCATGTCTAATTGCAGTTTTTAATTCGTCAAGTGAAATTTCTTCGCCTGCGAAATATTTTTCAAGCAAAGCATCATCAAGTTCAACAATAGACTCGATTAATGCGTCATGACGTTTTTGTGCTTCTGCTTTATACTCGTCAGGAATTTCAATTTCGTCAATAATTTTGCCTAAGTCGTCCTCTGGAATATATGCTTTCATGGTTAAAAGGTCAATAATTCCTTGGAAATCACTTGCAAAACCAATTGGCATTTGAAGTGGAAGTGGAGTTGTGTGAAGTCTTTCTCTAACAGAGTCTACGCATTTGTCAAAGTAAGCATCGTCTCTATCCATTTTGTTAACATAGATAATAACTGGTACTTTACATTGATTTGCTTGGCGCCAAACTGTTTCTGTTTGAGGTTGAACTTTATCTCTTGCACTAAGCACCAAAACTGCACCATCTAGCACTTTTAAAGAACGCAAAACTTCAATTGTAAAGTCTACGTGTCCTGGAGTGTCGATGATGTTAATTTTTTTACCCTTCCAGTGGCATGTTGTACAAGCAGAAGTAATTGTGATACCTCTTTCTTGTTCTTGAGCCATCCAGTCCATTGTGGCAGCGCCATCATGAACCTCACCAATTTTGTGGTTGATGCCTGTGTAGAACAAAATACGTTCTGTGGTTGTTGTTTTACCAGCATCGATGTGAGCCATAATACCAATGTTACGGGTTAAGTGTAAATCGGTTGCCATTTTTTTCTCCTTATATATATTTTATCGGTAAAAAACTATCTGTTTATACCATTTTGGGCTTGAATATGTTTTAAACGAGCAATGCTGTACTCACCTCTATAATCTGTGGTGTTGAATTTGTTTTCCATAAAATGAACCCATCTATTCTCTACCATACTTGCACCTAATCTGCTCATAATATCTTTTCCGTTTACTTCAAAGTCTGAAAATGCAAGTTCTAGCACTTCTGACTCGCCTTTTAGTTGAGCCACATAGCCATTGTCTACTTTTTCAATACTTAAAATATCCATTTTGATGTTTTGAGCTAAGAAATCTCTCATTTCTTCTTCGGTTAATTTTTCAATAAACATATTTTTCACCTCTCTTTGTTATTTAATCATTTCTGATTCATATTTTTGTTTTAAATATTCGTTGTGGGCATCTTTGTAATCATCAAAAGTTTTTGCAAGATACTCTTTAAAACACTTTGCCATATATTCATTGTTAAGTTCTGCGAATGTGTTTAGTGGTTCACACTCGAAATCTTTTAATTCAAATTCTGGCATAGGTCCAAAAGAATCTACCAATATTTTAGCATAAATGCAATCAGGTTCTTTTACCAGTTCCAACCATACATGCTCATTTTTCTTAAAATATTGCTTTAAATGTTCAAGATTAACTTTTTCTATATACATATCCATGCCCGCCTTTTATATTTAAAACATTTTTTGCACTACTTGAAGTGCCACCTTTTGGCAAATTAATTAATAAGTTGTATTCCTCAAATTACTTTAGCACATACCTTAAGACTATTGCCAAAGCCTAAATTAACGAATACATCAAGCTCATTTTCTAATTTGTTTAATGGTGTTTTAGCAAATTTTCGTAAAAATGGTGTTTTAGCGAATTTTGGAAAGAAGCACGAGGCTCGCCGTTTGATAGATGATAGGAGTTTAGTTACCTAAATGACTATCAGATATCCGACGGCAGAAACAAAGTGGTTCAAACCAAAATGCTGAGTTAGACTAATAAAGTCTAAATTAAGGAATTTATTTAAACTTATTTTCCTTAACCACC
The DNA here is from genome assembly GCA_963645585.1 of uncultured Eubacteriales bacterium. GTDB lineage: Bacteria > Bacillota > Clostridia > Christensenellales > UBA1242 > HGM11367. Next base: position 2,241 of record CAVISZ010000135.1, on the reverse strand, counting down.
AAATGGTGTTTTAGCAAATTTTGGAAAAGTCGTTCTTTAACCAAAATATGCTAATGGGGAATTAAGAACATATTAAATGATTCTTAACCAATGGTGTTTTAGCGAATTTTGGAAAGAAGCACGAGGCTCGCCGTTTGATAGATGATAGGAGTTTAGTTACCTAAATGACTATCAGATATCAGACGGCAGAAACAAAGTGGTTCAAACCAAAATTTGTTAAAACTACCATTTGTAGTGAGCAAAAGCCTTATTAGCTTCAGCCATTCTGTGCATTTCATCTCTACGTTTGATTGATGCACCAGTGTTGTTGTAAGCGTCTAAAAGTTCGCCTGCAAGTTTTTCGTCCATAGTGCGTTCACCATTGCGGTTTCTTGCAAAACTTACTATCCAACGAATAGCAAGTGTTTGACGGCGTTCTGGTCTAATTTCCATTGGAACTTGATAAGTAGCACCACCAACTCTACGGCCTTTTGTTTCAAGAACAGGTTTTACGTTTTCTACTGCTTGAGTGAAAACATCTAAAGCGTTTGCACCAGTTTTGCTCTCGATGATATCAAAAGCGCTGTATACTAAAGATTGTGCAAGACTTTTTTTACCATCTAACATAACTTGGTTGATGAACTTTGAAACAAGAACTGATTTGTATTTTGGGTCTGGTAAAACTTTACGACCAAAATTACCTTTTCTTCTTGGCATTGTTGTATATCTCCTTTATAAATTTCATGAGGCAATCGACTGCCTGTTTGTTAGTTTTTGTTTAACCCTTTTTGTAAATTTTGCTTTGCATATCTTGATAAAAATGCAAAATATGTGATTTTACAAGGGGTTATAGAGGGCTTGTAGAAATTTTCTAAAAGCGTTTAATTCTTTTAATTAAATTTCAACCCCTATTTTTTAGGTCTTTTAGCACCGTATTTAGAACGTGATTGGTTACGTTTTGCAACGCCTGCAGTGTCTAGCGTTCCACGAACAATGTGGTATCTAACACCTGGCAAGTCTTTAACTCTTCCGCCACGAACCAAAACAACACTGTGCTCTTGCAAGTTATGACCAATACCTGGGATATAGCAAGTACCTTCTGTTCCGTTTGAAAGTTTAACTCTGGCAACCTTTCTTAATGCTGAGTTAGGTTTTTTAGGTGTTGTTGTTTTAACGTTTAAGCAAACACCACGTTTTTGTGGACACTCTTCAAGAAGTGGTGATTTACTTTTTTTGTCAAAAGTTTTACGACCTTTGTTAACCAACTGATTAATTGTAGGCATTCCTCTTTCTCCTTTTAACTAGATTTTTTTAAGTGTTTAATTCAACCCAACAAAACACTTTTATTTTTTGCTTTTGTAACAAGTGACACACCTTTTCACCTCTTTAAAACTAAGGCTTTAAAAGAAATTAAATTTTTCTTCGCCTTTTGTTTTGGCGAAAGTTACATATAGTGACGTTTTCTCTTATGCTTTCCTAGAGTGCAAAACAATGTTATAAGCAACGCTTTATGAAAAACAAAATTCCAGTTCCGATTTTACATAAAGATTTCAACAAGGCATTTGCCCCTTTTGCCTATAAAGATAGTTTTAACATAAAAAACGCACTATCTTATTCGGTGGTTATGGTTGTTCCACCTGTGCCAGTTATTTTCTCGAATTTTAGCCAGCAAACTCTAAAATTCTTGCATGCGTACAACTTAGCGTTCTTTGTTAAAATTTTTAACAATTACTTGTTCAATTTGCACAAAAAAACAATAAGCCCATAGGCATACAGGGGTATGATACCATTCTTGCCCTCATTTTGTCAATACTTTTTACTCAAAAAAACACTTGCAGTTAATTCCAAAAGTAAACGCGAAAATTTATTTCCTTTTTATCGTTTACTCTTGGAATTAACAAAAAAACACTTGCCAGAAATGCAAATTCTGATAAGTGTTTTAATTAACATTGTATATGGTTTGTTATAAATATTAGCATTACATATATTCACTATTGAATAAATATTTTGTTCTTACCCCGCGATTTGGATTTGGAAAGCTGCACGGACGCCGCCGTCGCCGAGCACAAAGTCGCTGCCGACACCGCCATAGTAGTACACGCAGAACGCGATACGATCATTGCTAGAGTCAGGCGAACGAAGCCACCACCACGCCAAAGATGAGGATGTGGCACCGTTTAGTGCCAAGATATTCTTGTAGTAAGTGTACTTTTTTCCACCTTCATAATATGATGTTACTGACTCTCCGCCATTTAATAGGTC
>CAVISZ010000134.1:4365-14354 GCA_963645585.1 uncultured Eubacteriales bacterium | reverse complement strand
ATATAACCTAATTGAAGATGACGAATATCTATAATTATAATAGTAATTCATCTTTTGATACCAGTTATTATCTCTTGTTACATCCGTACGTCCAAACACGATTTCTTCATAAGTCTTATAATTTAATGCTCTTGTATCGTCGTAATTAATAGAATCAAAGTATTTAAAATCACCCCAACTTTTAATATTAAATATTGAGCCGAGAACTTCTTTAATCATAATAAAAATTGGTGTTTGCAATGCAGTATAAGCATAATAGAAATTGCTACAATAAAATTTGCTTAAATTTTCGCGATAAAGATTATTTTCTATAATTGATTTAGTTTCATCGTAACCCAATGCTTTACAAATAATCTTTCTTGCGGTTTCAGAGTTAAAACCTTCGTTATTATTAAAGATTAAATTTACATAACTTGAAATGTATTTTTGGTAATAATTTTTGCTATTACCCAACACTCCAGTCACAACTAAAATGTTTGGATTGTATAAAGTTTCTCCCAATTCAGACATTGTATCTAAACATTGCCCAAGACCAAACGCTATCATCCCTATACCGGTCATTGCTATTAAAGGATGTCCAATTCCACCTGGGAATAATACTTTTAAACCAGCCCCCATTATAGGAAGACATCCATAAATATCTTTTGTATATCTTGCCGTTTTATCACCAATTTGTTCTGCTTGGAGAGCAATAACTGGCTTATAATTTATGTATCCACCACTAATTTTACCGTAATTCGCTAAACGTATACTAATGTCTGAATTATTGTTGTTTTCTTGTGCTATATTATTTAATCCATAACCCGCAATTCCGCCTGCATATGCAAGAGAAGTCATTTCACGGAACAGTTGAACAGTTTTTTGATCATCAAACACACCTACAGGGTCAACATTTCCACCATTTATATAATAAACACCTTTATATACTGAATTGTTACCAATTTTAGATGGAAATAAATCAATAGTCTGAGATTGAACGCTTTCTTGTACTTTATATGAAGCATTATTTTCATTATTTGTAGTAAACTGCCATACGGACATTGCTGTTATGTTGCTTAAGTTAGAGCAGTCTTGAACCATGCCAAGTTGTTTTCCTTCATTGTCAGTAACAACCTTACCTACAATTCCGCCTGCGCATGATACCATTTGTCGATATTCATCACCAACCAAAATGGCAAGGTCGCTATCGGCATTTTTATAGGTTGCACAATTTTTGATTGTGCCTGATGATTCACCAACAATACCGCCTACAATTGCTGTGCTGTTTGTTATAACAAATATTTGTGCTCTGTATTCATCTTGTATTGGGTCGGTTGATGTGTTCAAATATTCGTCTTTTTCAACATCTTTGTAAGAAATTTTACCATTTACAACTTGTTCTTTGTATATTGTTCCGCCTTGAGTTAAAGCAAGTTTGTTGAATCCAGTTGCTGACTCTAAGTAAAGCTCTTCTACTGTACCTGTGTTTGTGCCGATTAATGCTCCAAAAATAACTTGAGGATTGTTTGTTCCACTTGTATCTAGTTTTGTTTCAACAATTGAAACTGAACCTGCAAACGAGCAGTTTTTAACTGTACCAGCGTTTGAGCCAATCAAACCACCCAAAGTGTAACCTTTACTTAAATTAGTGGTTGCATTTGTAATTTCAAGTGAGTAGTTTACATCAATATCGCTAATTGTGCCGTTATTTGTTGCGACTAAAACACCTGTTGTGCCACTAATGTTTTTAACAACAACCTTTTCACCATTTTCAAATTTGATGTTTGTTAATGTGCCTGAAGAGAATGTGCCAATTATGCCTGTTGATTCCTCTAAAGTTACTCCACCAAATTTAAGGTTTTTAATGGTTGAATTGTCGATTGTGTTAAATAAATGGCATTTTTGTAAGTAAACATTTTTAAGTGATTTATAGTAACCGTCTAATTCTAAATCTTTAAAATTATTTACTAACGCATTTTCTATTACGCCGTTATTCTTATAGCCTACATTGATATCTGAAATTAGTACAAATTTTGCGATGTCATTAGCCCCACCTTTAACAGTTTTTTCAGATGTTAAGTCCTTAATTTTTGTTAAAACTGTTAAGTTTGGTATTTGACAATAAAGATTTGCTTTATATTTTTCTGCATATTCTTCTACCTTAAGCGTTCCATTACCAGTAAAATAGTTTTTTAATACATCTTTATCTTTTAGTTCTTCAGCAGACAATATCTCAGAATATTTTGAGTCTTGACAGTTATAAGCCACCATTGTGCAACGTTTTAAATATCCAAAGTTTTTAAACTCGCCACCAGTTAAGGTTGGATAGTTATAGTTATATCTTGGGTCGCAAGCGTAGAATGTTTTTTCACCTGGTTCTCCAGTATCACTAAAGCCTGCTTTTCCATAAATGTCTTTTCCAACATCGCCCAAATCTATCTCAACTGCATCAGATTCTGCAGAAACGCCTGTTGGCAAGTATGATTCAACACCACTACCTTTTGCCTGCATTATTGTGTAGCAATGGTCAAAAGTGCCATTATTTTGCTCTGTTTGGTTTTCTTCTTTAGATTCAACTTCTGCAGAGAACAAGTAGCTTGGCTTGCCAAAGCTTACACCGTCATCTCTACCATTGTTAACACCGCTTACATAGCAGTATGAAATTTTGCCTGTATTTAAACCAACAAAGCCGTTTACTGGCAAGCCTTTTTCTGAGGAAGTTAAATAAACATTTGCATTTGAGCCAAAAATGTAGCCTTTGTTATATGCCACAAAGCCTGCAATGCCGTAATCTTCTTGAACGTCAAAATAAACCAACTCGCTATTTTTTGCTTCATTATTAACATCCATGTAGCCATAGAATTCGGTTGAGTTTGCACTATAACTTGAATTAAGTGTTTCTTGAACGCTACAAGCATATATTATGCCCTCGTTAATATTTGCAAGACCGCCATAGTTAACATATTTTAACGCATTTGTTGCATTTGCATAAGCAGAGTTTTCGTTTATGTATATTCTTACAACTAAGCCTGTTACTGCACTATTTGAATCAATTTGTTTTATAGGAGTAAAGCCACTATAAAGATAAGCCGTTTCACCTTTTGCAAACAAAATTGTATTTTGTAAAACCAATTGATAATTTAAGCTATAAATACCTTTTTCTTGATATGGAATTGCAACGTACATTTTTCTTGTGCGTGTGCTTGTTAGAGTTTTGATAGTGCCACCGCGAGAACCAGCATTTTCGCTATAGTAGAATTTTGAGATTCCTTTTTCTTCGGCAGGAACTTTGTCAATATCGTATGGTTTAAGTTTTGAGCCTTCAACTGAATTTTCAAGAATTTGAGCAAAGGTGTCAGTAAGTCCATTCTCTTTATTATTAAACTCTTTTATTATTGCCTCATAGGTCACATTTTCTGCTATTGTTGTTTTTGAACTATTAAGCGCGGTTGTTGCAAGTGTTAAAGAAGAGCTATATTTGATTGTTGTACTCTCTGTTCCAAGTTTTACTGTTCCACTTTCATCATTACTATTTCTAATAATTGGGTCAACAAACTCTGAGTTTTGAGCAAAAATTGTTGTTATTGATGCAACATTTTTTCCTGCGGTTATTGTACCGCTGTTAAAGCCTACAATACCTGCAATGTTAACATTATCACCACTTGCACTAAAGTCTACATTATTTAACAGAAGTTCGCCAGAAGCAATTATGTTTGAAAGGGTGAAGTTTCCACTTTTGTCTACAAAACCAATTATGCCACCTGCACGAACAAACATATTTTCAGGACAAAAATCCATGCCAAATCCTATTGTGCCTTCAAATATTAAATTACTAATTGTATTGTTGGAATTTATGTATCCAATAATACCGCCAAGATTTAAGTAAACACTTTTAGTCGATTCAACATCTGCATTAATGGTCATATCACCATAGTAGCCAATAAAGCCTGTTACCCCTTCTTTAGATGATATTTTGCCAACATTACCAACAACACCACCAATATAGTTAACAGCATCTTCGTAACCGTTGACATACTCGCCTTGGGCTAAGCTATAGTTAAATGGTGTATATTCTATTTGATCGTTTTCTTTGTACACACCAAAGTTAAACATTACTGCGCTTCCAATTGTAATAGTATTTGCGTTGCCACAAGCAGTTCCTAAATAAAGATTTCTAACATATTTAGTATTTGGAAGGTTAATATTAGGAGCGTAGTAAATTGGTTCTTTATCGTTATTTGCATTTAATGTTAAAGTTGTTGCATTGGCAACAATTCCACCAACATAAAGGTCAAAGCTTTTAGTATTACTAACCTTTTCCATGTCTGTTTTTACAGATAAAGAATTACTTGTTCTATTTATAGTAATTGTATCTAGTGATACAGACATTGTTGTTACATTGCCCGCAAGCAAGCCAACATAAGCCGCACTTTCACTCTCCTCAAGTTTGTCAGTAATTGTAATATTCATATTGTCGCAAATTTCAACATTTTGAACTTCGACAGTGCCACTTGAAGTTCCAAACAACAAACCAAAACTTGCCTTATTTGAAGGCATAGCACCATTAAATGAAAGTGTTGAGTTTAAGTTAGAGTTTTCAATTTTGATGTTTTTTATTGTAACACTGTTATCAGTGCCACTACCAACATGACTACCAAACAAGAAACCTGCATTTGATGTACCATTTGCGGTTAAAGCACAGTCAACATCAAAATTAATTCCGTCAAAGGACGCTTTGCCTGTAACTTTTCTAGCCACGCCACCAATATTACCTAAATTGCTTTTAGTAAACTTACAGTTTGTATAATACAAATTGCTAAAGCTTGCGTTAACTGCATTTTGTGTTAATGCAGAATCGCAATTTTTAAATGTTAAGTTTGAAACAGATGATGAATTAAGTTCTGCAAACAATGGCACTATTAAATTTTTAAAGCCATTTCTGCTTGTTGCACCAACAATTGAACCACGAACCAAGCCAAGAGTTACCTGCCAGCCTGTGCAGTCAATTAACTTATCATCGTCACTATTGTTTTTACTACTATCAACAATCACAAATGTTGCATTTGGGTCATTTCCGTATTGAGTGAAATATCTAAAGTCATCTGTACAACTAATTGTGAACACATTATTTGGAGTTACATAAACAATGTGTGGGAATGTTTCGGTTATGTCCCTACTCCAGTTGTTAGATTTATACCATTCTTTGTTTTTAAACATTTCATCAATTTGTGCACCATTATCACTTGAAATGCCTACATAGTTATAGTAAGACTTCATTGGTGATTTAGAATTTACATCTTTTTTATCTTCACCTTTAAACTGAATACTAGAAATTGCATAAACATCTGTTGAATTTTTGTTAGCATCGTTGTTTTCACCATTGTTGCTACCAGAACCTACAATATTATAAGCAATGCCTGAGTATTCATAATTGCCTGAACCCCAATTTTGATATGAGTCATAGCCCCAATAGTTTAGAGCGTTGATTTTATCTAGGTTGAATGAGCCACTCTCAACATCAACAAAACCTGCAAAACCACCAATGTAAGCACCTATTTTTTCGCTATAAACATCGCCTGTTGTGTAAAGTTCTATAAAGCTTAATGGTTCTTTTGTTGCCCCATCTTCTGTGGCAAGTTGATTATTGTTTATAACAAATCCAAACGCACCGCCTGCATATGCAGAGTTTTTGTTAATAACGTTTAGTTTTGAATAACCAATAGAAACTTTTCCGCCTGCCAAATAACCAACCAAACCGCCTATTGCAAATGGAGAATAGTTAATGTTAGAACTAAATACGCTTAAACTACCCCTATCTATATTACTTCTGCTATTTGCATCAGAGTTATAATAGGTGTGCATATCTTGTTCAATTTGGGCTTGCCAGTCTTTTTCGTGTTCAGTTTTTATTTGGTAAATATAACCTTTTGAATAGCCAGCAATACCGCCCGCATAGCAGTTATATGCAATTATTTGTGCATCGGCACTATTTTTTGTGATTGTTAAAGATAAATCTCTTGCAATTGTGTAATTGCCAATATATCCAAACAAGCCACCAGCGGTCATACCCTCAATTCTCATGCCACCTTCTACGTGTATAGAATTTACGCTAGAAGTTGCATGGTCAACCGCACCATACTTAACACCATTTGTTAAGTAGTCTACATTATATATATCAACAACACCGCTCACGCCACCTGCAATTGAGATGTTATTAAATGAGTTTGCATCGCGATTGTATACATTTATTCCGTTTTTGAAATCAGTTTCTGTATAGTTTGCATTGTAGGTTGATGTTACTGAAACGTTTTGTGTTGTTATGTTAGAGATATCGGAATTGCCAATTACTCTACCAAACACACCGCCTGTAATATTTGCACCAATTACTCTTGTGTAATTTATATTGTTTTGACCAACAATTGAAATGCCGTAGGCGTAGGAGTCTTTTAATGTTCCTGCAACAGTTCCAACAAACACGGTATGGTCAGCACTTACGCCACCGCTTGCTAGTTCTATTGTAAGGTTAGACACGCTTGCACCATTTTCTAACGATTTAAACAAACCAAATGCTTCGCTAGTTGAACTTGAGTTTGAAATTGCCAAGTTTTGAATTGTTAAACCATTACCATTTAGTGAGCCGTTTTTGTTTGCACTATTTGCGTACTCACCAGACAAAATCATTTTTGTAGAAAGCAAGTTTACCTTATATTCTGTGTCTTGCTCGTCTTTTGGAACCAACTCTATCATGTCGATGTTGTTAACAAGTCTGTATGCGCCATAAATTTTGTTGGTTGACAAGTTATAGTTATCGGCAATATTTGTAGAGTTAGAGCCACCAAACACCGAATTAAATTCTTGAGCATTGCGTATTATGATTGGGTTTGTTGCAGAACCAAGTTCGTAGCCACTGCAATATTCAAAATAGTATTTAACATCTACATTCAATGATGTTGTATTTTCATATTTTGCACGAACTGAGTATGCAATGTTATCTGCGCTAACAAGTTTTGGAGTTGTGTCATTTTGTGACAACTTCCATGCACCGTTTAGTCCAGAAGAAGCAAAGTTAAAGCCATAGAAGTTTTTGCCATTTTGAGGGTCCAAAACAACTGAAATTGCTGTGTATTGACTGCTTTCAATTGAGATTTCGCTTGTTGTGTTTGGAGCGTAATAATAACTTGTTTTAATAACGCCGTCATTATTATATCCGCCAAAATCTTTAACGCCTGCGAAATTCATTTGAGTTGAATTGTTAGCCACAATTTTTGAAGCAGAGTATGCTCTTTCTATTGTACCTGAAGTTGAGTTTTCGTACACAAAGCCTGCACCAAGTCTGCCTGCTTGCTCACGATTGTTTGTGATTGAGATGTTGCTATAACTATCGGTAATTATGCTATCGTTTTTGTAAACAAAGCCAGACATAATTCCTGAGCCTTCTAGCCCACCAAGTGTTGCTTGAATGTCACCTGAGTTTGCGTAGCCACCCTCGGCATAGCACATAGAAATTGTGCCTGCGTTTGTGGTTACAAAGCCAGAAGTTGTCATTGTTTCATTTTTGTTATAAGTGTTTGTAACTTTTATATTTTTTGCATACGAACTTGCAATTACGCCATTGTTTGTTATTGCAAAACCAGAAATTGTTCCGCTTGCAACAATGCTGAACATTTCTACATTAACTGTTGTTCTAACAACTTGACTATCTATAACTTGATTGTTTTCGTCATTTATGTAATTGATGTTTGTAAGAACTTTCTTTGTTCCACCAACACGGCTATTTGTAATTGCTCCATCGTTTGTTATAACAAAGCCCGCAACTGTTGCGTCTATGTTTGCGTCTAGTTTTATTCCATAAGTGGTTGAGCTTGACGCTAAAGTGTTACTCTTATAGGTTAGCACCTCACAGTTATAAATTGCACCTTGGTTTTGAATTGCAAAGCCAGCAACGTTGACTGAAGAAACAGTGTCTGAAACATTAATTTGTCTTAAATAGAACAAGTTAACGGTCAAGTTTTTAATTGTTGTATCTGCAGAAACTTCATTAAACAACGCAAAATTGCTTACAGATGTTCCTTCTGCATAACTCATAATGTTAATTGTGTGATTATTTCCGTCAAAAGATTTAATTTTGCTTGTGTTTGACATAACTATATAGTCGTACAAGTATAAGTCGTTAGTCAAAATGTAATCTTGAGCGGTTGACTCATTTTGGATGCCAACAAAACTATCTGCGTTTGCAATTTCTTTTGGCAAGTCTTCGGTTGTGTACAAACTGTTTACAATATCGAATTTATATTCATATGTGAACACTCTTCCATCTGGCAATCTGTAACTAATTTCCAAAATCATGCTTGTTGTGCCAGTATATGCACCACCTTTTACAAGCAAATGATGAGTGTAAATGTTATTGCCGTCATCATCTTTTTGTGGATTGCCAAGCTCATCATAAACAAGTCTATCTGCAATATCAAAAGTTAGATATCTAGTTGAAACAACATCAATTTTTCCGTCATTTTCTATTTTTAAAAGTGGAGTTTTTGTGTTGCCTTCAACATAAGACAAATAAGAAGCCAAAATTTGTGCTTTATTTAATTTTGTGTCATTGTATTCATCACTACCAAAAGTAAATTCAGTGTCATCGCTTGCGAAGAAGTAGTTTTGGTTAAATTTTTCAATAAAGTTATCGGTTGCAGAAACTTCGGTGTTTATCAAATCTGCAAGTTTAAGTTCACTATATTTAAAGCTTGTTACATTAAAGGTGTTGTCTGTTGCGTTAAATATTTTAACACTGCCATTGCTAACCTTAAAGTCAACTATATATATATACATATCGGCAGTAACAGTAAAGCTTCCACCATTTGCTATTTTTGTGCTTTTTACAACCAATCTTAATTTTGTGCTGTTAGTGTTTAAATCAGCAACATAGCCTTCTGCAAAATTGATTGTTATTTTATAGCGTTTATAGCCTGCAACTGCATTTGTGCTAACAGGCAACATGCTAACAATTATTTTTTCTGTGCTTTTGCCGTCTAGTTCGCTTAAATTTGTTCCAGATGTTGCAATTTCTGCAACAGGGTTTACTTGGTCATCGGCAATTAATGCAGATATATTGTCTATTGTTTCGCCCGCAAGCGAGTAAATTTTTGTTTCGCCATTTAAAGATAGTTGTGGAACTTCTGGCGTTCTCATATATAAAGTATATATAGACTGAGCAGTAAGTTTTTCGCCGTTATAATAAGCATTAACAGTTATTGTGAAGATTGTGTTTGTATCAAATGTTTGAGCAAACAATTTAATAAAGTACATGCCAATGTTTTGATTGTCTTTGTTATTGTTATTGAAAACACGAATACCATTTGCATTGGTTATTGCTTCAAAGCCTGTTTCAACTGATTTATAACTTGTGCCATTTTCGTCTCTTTCTTGAAGTCTAAACACAAGTTTTGACATTGTGTCGGCAGTTGCAACAACTTCTAAATAATCAAAGCTTGCATATGCTGGATACATATCTATAACAAGTATGCCTGTTGCATTTGGCATTAAAACAGAGGTTGGAGTTTCTGAATTAGAAACAATTACGCCACCAACAAATTCGCTTGATATATTATATAAGGTTGTGTTGATGTTTGAAATTGTTTGAGGCAATAATGTAAGAGTTACTGTTGCAAAAACATCATATTTGGTTTCATCTGCACCATTAGTTCTTATTGCTTTAACAATTATTGAATAGTTTTTATTAACAAATTCAAGTAGGTTATAGCCTGCATCTTTAATTGCAGTTTGGTTGACACTTACATATACTTTGAACGTATATTCTTCTGTTTGAGATTTTTCAACTGACACATTAAAGTATTTTGTAACATTGCTATTTACATTGTTATAAATTTCAATGCTATCGGCTGTAATTAAGTCAGAGTCTTTATCTGTTGTTAAAATTGCATCAAATGTGAAAGTGTCTTGAGGCTCTATTGAACCTTCATTTTTGCTTGTTTCTATTAATGTTGTGCCTTGTT
>CAVISZ010000134.1:0-4355 GCA_963645585.1 uncultured Eubacteriales bacterium | reverse complement strand
ACATATCCTTCTTGACCAAATGCCTCATTTAAAAGCGCATCAAAGTTTGCGTCAAATCCAGTTGCAAGTTTTATAGAAACATCGGTTTTTTCTAACCATTCAAACAACATGTTAATTGTATGTGAGCCAAGACGACTATTTGAAATGTATTTTTCAACATCTTCAATAGTCACTGCACCATATTTCATTTCAAAAACGACTGTAAAATCATTTTCTTTAAGTTCTAATCTGTTTCCGTTTATTGTTATATAATTATCTAATCTTGAAACAATTTGAGTTCTATCATTATATATAATATCAAGTTCGTCAGACTCTGTAAGTTTAATTCCACTGCTAGTGAGTGCAAAGGCAGACGATTGATAAATTGCCAACATGTTAAGAGTGTATGAAGTGGTGTAATCATATTCACTTGTTACGCTCAAAACAAATTCGCCAACGCCATTTAAAGTTATTCCGTTTGCGTTAACAGACACAAAACTGCATGGAGTGCCGTCTGGGTTTAACGCAACAACTTTTAATTTACTTTTATCAAATGCTGTGTTAAATAAATTGTCAAAAGAGATTGTATTTAAAACTTTTAATTCATTTGCATACAAAACATTATTTTGTTTTAATTCGTAGTAGAACACCAAGCCATAAACACTTCCCTCTTTTCCATAAGAGTGACGATAATTGGTTGTGCCATCAATGGTTGTATAATCTTTAACAGAGACATTGCCGTCAAACTCAAAATCTGAATATTTTTCTGCTTTTACGTTTGAGTTATCTACATCGGCAAAGCTATTTGAATTTTTGCCAACAATGCCATTTGTATAAACATCGCCATCTTGCACTGTTCTGCTTGTAATTGATGCATCAAATTTAGCAATAATAACTGTGCAGTTTTCAACTTCGCCATTATTTAAACCTGCGATTGCGTTTGGCAATAAAGTTGGTTTTGAAGAAACATTAATTGAGCCAGCAAAGGTACAATCTTTTACTAAAGCTCCATCTTTGTTTTCGCCAACCAAACCACCAACATTGACAGCATTAGATGTAACAGTTAACATGCTTGGCACATATTTGCCATTAATCAAATAAGTTGTAACTTTAACATTTTCTATTGTTCCAGCGTTTGCGTTTGCAACAAAACCAGCGTTTTCGGTGTTTGCAATCACATCGCCATTTATGTACAAGTCTGCAATGTATGCAGTTGATGCCAATTCATTAAATAAAGACACTCTATCTAATGTTATTGTTGCCATTGAAGAGGAATTTCTTTCTTCATAGCGTCTACCATAAAGTCCGCCTGCAAAGCCACCTATAACATCGGCAAATAAAGTTTTTTCTAAAACATAAGTTGTAGGAATAGCCAAAACATAGTGTTTGTTTGGGTTGGTTATTTCGTTTAGGTTGGTTATTTCATAAGCAGTTTGCCATGAATTTCCGTCAGAAACAATAACTGGAATTTTGATAGTTTTAACACCTTGCAAGTTTTGAGATGCAGTTGGAGTTATGGTTATAAAGCCAGTTCCGCCGTTGTCATTTAAAACAGTAACTAGACCTGTGTTTGAAATGGTTACATTTGCTTGAGTTGCACCTGAGTTTGGAACAAAAGTGTATGTCAAGTTTTTGTCAAACGCATCAATAGGTAAAATTGTTGTGTTTAATTGGAAATACATTTTTGATGCTTTTAGAGTATCAAAGTACAATGTTTCGTAAACTTTTTCGTTTTCAGTTTCTTCTTTTAATGCTAGGTTTGAAACAGAAACATCTTCAATTTTTTTGGTTTCTAAAAGGTTGATTGTAATAACATAAGGAACAGTGTTTAAGCCTGCACTTAAAATTCTGTCGTTATCTTCAAAGTCCACAAAGTCGCCAACAAAAAGATAAAGTTTGTAGCCACCGTCAGGTGTTTGAATATATTTTTTTGCTGTTATTGTAAGTTGTTTTGTTTCTGGGTTATAAACTGCAGTAAAAATTCCATCTCTTTGGTTGAATATGCACTGAGAAATTGCATTTGCATCACCGTCTTCAGGCTTTTTGTATGAGCCACTTTCAATAAACAATTTGTTATATGTTGCATCGGCTTTTGCATTTGAATATATGTCAATGTTTATTACTTTTGTTGTCAATTCTTCATCTTGCACTTGGTCTTCAGTTCTAAGGTCAATATTTTTTGCATCGGCAACAATTTCTTTTACTGGATTATAAATTTGAACAAAAATATATTTTGTAAATCTTGTTTCAGTTATATTTTCAACCAATTGCCCCGCAATTGCTTTTTGTCCGTAGATATCAATTCTTATTATAACAACACCAACATTTGCACCAGTTATTAAATTACCGTCTCTTAAGTCTTGTGTTTTTATAATTGAACTTAAATCGTTAAATGCTTGATTGCCATACTGAGTTAAGTCTTTTAAGTTTTGAATATCTGTGCCATAAACATCAATATTTAAATAATCTAAGAATGAATAATAAATTGATGAAATAACCGCGTTTTGAGTAACTCTATAGTTTAGTTCAACTGAATATCCATTTTGAACAGAAAGGTTTGCAATGTCTTTTCCGTCATCAGAATAAGCATAATCGCCTACGCCCGCAACAAATTCTATATTGTTTTTAAGTTCAACATTAACATCTTCTATTGGTTGAATAACTTTTAGTGTTGCAGTAATAACAAAGCCGTTTGCGGTTTTAAATGTAACATTGTATGTTCCAAATTCAAAATTATTGAATTGTACTTTAAAATAATTAGTTTCGTCTGGAATGCAAATAACTTTGCCATTATAGCCATCATAGTTTATTTCAGAAACGCCTGAGAGCCCTGGTGCATATATGTAGGCTTCTGTTAAGCCACCGACTTCTGAATATAACACAATTTCGTCTTTAGGAGTTACGATCTCATCATTTTTATCGGCAAAGCCAAAAGCGGAAGCACCGTCAACAACACGTAAATCTATTTGTTTATAAACGCTATCTTTTTTGTTTTCTAAAGCACTATAAACCTTAATTGTTTCTAATGCCTTTTCGCCACCAACAATATAGATTGTATCGCCAGACTTTATGTTTATTGTGTTATTTTCCGACAATTGATATTTTACGCCTTTTGCGTTATAGAATGACAAGTTGGTGCCACCTTCGGTTATCGCCTCTAGCACTAAATCACTTTGAGTTGTGCCTTCTGGCAATGCCACAAAAGTAAATGCCTCGCCATAAACTTTTTTGTAAACTCTATAAACTGTGTTTGCAACACTGTCGGTTCTTACTTCAATGTCGGTTATTGGCATAACAACATTTAAAGCAATTTTTTCTAAAACCGATGCAGGTGCGTCATTTTTTGCACATACAAAACTTGCAGTTAAATTTTCATCGTTTTGATAGTTTTTATAGAAGTATTTAAAACGCAAGTCGCCCTGACCTTGACCAGCACTCTTTGCTTCAAATTTAAAGATGTACACATCTTTGCTATCGCCCGCTCTTGTTTGAAAACTTCTTGTATAGCTTAGATAGTTTGTTATGTTTGTTGCACCGCCACCAAAACTTGAAGAATCTACATCAACCTCAATGCCAAGTGCGGTAGGAATTTCAATTGTGATTTCAAATGTGCTAAGAGTGTACTTTATTGTTGTGCCATTTGGAGTTTCTGTGCTTTCTTTTTTGATTGACAACTCGTAACTATCTAAAATGTTTTGAGTTGTTTCACCGTTATACTTAACACTTGCAGTCATTTGGCTTGCAAGAAGTTTTGTGTTAGGAATGAGTTTTACATTTAGTTGAGTCCCTATTGAACTTTTGCCTTCAATTGCAGATTCAACATTTATTTTTATATTATTTAAGCTATCAACATTTACGCCTTGATTGATTGTTAAAATATTTCCGCTTATTGACCAGTTTGTACTTTCTTCTGCCAAGGTAAAATTAACAGCGGTTTGTTTTGTTCCTAATGGTTCAAAAGAAATAAAGTCTGAAAGATTGTAAGTTGTTTCTTGACCATTGTATGCAATATAAGCATCTGAGTTTGGAACAATTTTTTCTAGAGGTAAAACAAGTTCCACATAAAAAACTGCACTTGCCTGTTTGCCCGCTTTAACCTCAACAGCGATTGCACTGTTTGTTGCCATGTCGGACTTGCTTGTAACAGAAATTGTAAACAACCCCTCTTTGTTTTTTGTTTGAGAAATAGTTATGTAAGTTGGGTCATAAACTAAATCTAGCGCTTGAACATCTACATTCTGCAAAGAGGCAGTTAAAGTTTCTGTGTTGTTTTCAGTTTCCCCCAAAAGTATTTCTACATTATTTTTGCTTAATGTAATGGTTGGTTTTTCTTTGGGTGTGCATGCAGAAAATAATGCACATGTGCATATTAAAGC